>NZ_CZVS01000004.1:0-44289 GCF_001535985.1 Candidatus Kryptonium thompsonii
ACTCAGGGATAGAATAACCACGATAAGACTCGAGCTCTGCTATGTTAAGATATGCTATTAAAATTGCGCCAGATTTTTTAAGCTCCGCTACCTCATCCGCTGTGTAATGGTCGGGATCAAGGATCAAAAGTTCAAAATCTTTCGCTTCATCAGGTGCGACCTTCGAATAACATACAGCATACCTTTCAACATGTTCAACTTTTACCTGCGCTATGAGAAATGGCTCCGAAATGAAGAAAAATAACAGAAGTAAAATCATTAATTGATGTACCTTGACTTAAACTTTTCAATTGTATCGGATAGTTTTTGAATCATTTTGCAAAGTTCATCATCTGAACAAGAATCTAAAATACACTTTTGCTCTATCAGTTCCGAGATCTCTGTGATTTCCTGGAAACCAAATGCTTCACCAGAACCTTTAAGTTGATGGGCATATAATTGAATTACCTTAAGGTCCTTAGTCTCAAGTGCTTTTTTCATTTGATTTACCTTTTCCTCTGCGGTATCTATAAAAAATTTGATAAGCTTTTTCCACTCATCTGCTGGAATGTCGCCCATTGTGTAAATAAATTTATATTTTTAATATTTTTAAAAAATTTAAAAAAATGAAGCCAAATTTTCAAAGGTATGTTCACCCCTTGTTAGCAAAGCTTAAAGTAACCATAATTGTGATATAAATCACACGGCTCCCTTTCAAAAATTTTTTAACTTAATGTAAATCGAATAAACTGCGATGAAGCGAGTAAGTTTTTGGATTAAAAAAATAAAGGGAGACTCAAAAATGGTGCGAAGAATTCTTTTAACCATATTTTGGGTGCTTAACTTTATCACTGCTTACTCGCAACAGAGCCTCATCTTTAAGTTTTTCGATAATCCCGATGTCCCCAATGGTCCTGTATACTCTATACTTCCGCATGGTGATACCGTTTTCGTTGGTGGAGCTTTTCATTTCTGGGGACCACCGATAGGTCCATTTGGAGCGCTTGACCTTAAAACAGGTGATGTCGATACGAACTTTTTTAGAGTAGTTAATTTTTATGGATCAGATGGGCTAAAAAAGTTTATCCCTGATGGTAAAGGTGGCTTTTATATATGCGGTGGTTATGAATTCAAAGTCATGCTGAGAGATGGTCTTGTAAAATCTTTCAATGGAATTATGCATGTAAATTCTGACGGAACCATTGATCTTAATTTTAACCCTCCCACTCTCTCTGCCTTTACCGACTACGAGAATATGATCTTAGTTGACTCCATACTTTTTGCAGTTGGTAATTTCACCAAGGTTGGGGATTCTACAAGAACTTATATTGTTGCACTTGACGCAAAAACTGGTAAAGTATTACCTTGGAAAACCGATTCAATAGTTGTAGAATATGGTGGAATCAAAGCGATAGCTGTTTCAGATTCAGTATTATACATTGGCGGGAAAATTCAAAAGGTTGGGGATTCAACAAGATATGGTATTGCAGCGCTTGATCTTAAGACAGGAAAACTTTTGCCATGGAATCCTATGGTCAAATATGGAACATCTGCAGGTTTGGTTTACGCAATCGCTATTAACGGCAACGACATTTATATCGGCGGTAGATTTGATTCTGTTGGAACATATAGAAGACTATCGCTTGCCCTGATTGACAAAGTAACAGGCGAAATTAAAGAATGGAATCCAAGTGTAACTGTATATAGTCCAAATAGTGGTGAGCCAGGAACAGTAAAGCTTATTAAAATACACAATTCAAAGTTATATATAGGCGGGGCGTTCAGCTACATTAATTCGGAAGAAAGAAGAGATATAGCATGCTTTGATCTTTCAACAGGTCAATTAACAAGTTGGAAGGTGAATACACGCTTTAGATACGAGTTCACAGCTCGAGGCTCGATTATATATAGCACTGGCGGTGACATAAATGACTTAGCATTTGCTGGGGATACTATATTTGTTGCAGGAAGCCTGTTAACATGTGTACTAACTGGCACTGACACAATATTTAGATACGGAGTTATAGCTCTTGACGCCACTAATGGAAATGTGAAGGATTGGAAAGGTGCTGTTCTTTTCAACGATACCGATGGTCCAGGCGTTTGGAGTATGGCAGGGGCAACTGTTTATGGACTGCACATATGGAATGGTAAATTGCTCGTTGCCGCTGACCTCAGGACAAGAATAATGGGTTCACTTGGAAGGCAAGTGCTCCAAAGAAACTCACTTTCTGCAATTGATGCGAGGACAGGAAAGGTAATAAGAGATTGGGTCGGACCTGAGTTCAATTTTGTCATGGAAATTAATAATCAACAAGGTACCTCATATATACCCGTTAAATTCGTATCTGCTCTTGCTGTGATGGACTCAGTTCTTTATGTTGGCGGGAGCATAGCATTGGTCGGTGGGCGTTGGTATAATTACGCAGATCCGCTTTACTATTCTCCTGAAATCTTTGTCGCTCTTGATTTAAAGACGGGTCAGATAAAGAAAAAATGGAGTTTGGGTTCGCACTTTAGTTACTGGGGAGGATATACAGGTGTGAAAAAGATAATACCAACTCCACAAGCAATTTATGTTGCGGGCGGTTTTTGGGGACTTCAAGGAAAAGGAGGTCTCGCGGTTATAGACCCAAGAACTGGAGCAATCTTAGACTGGAAGGCTGGCTTGTCCGCAGGAGTTAACTCAATAGGTATCAAAGGCGATACATTATTTGTTGCAGGATGGTTTACAAAAGCACTTGATACGATACCGAGAACCTTTATGGCTGCATTCTTAACACGACTTGACAGCGTTAAACTTCTCAACTGGCAAACAGGTCCGTTTCAAGTTGGTTATGATCAATATGGGAGAATCACAACCGCAGTAGCAGATATAGCAATAGATGACTCTGTAATCTATATCACTGGTCCTTTCACCATCACCGGTGATTCAGCGAGACAAAAAATTGCTTCAATTTACACATACAATGGGAAAGTAACAGGGTGGAAACCCGATATACCCTTCTTACAGTATTCTTTTTATAATTCAGTTGCTTTAACTGATTCAGTTGTTTACCTTGCTGGTTCAGGGGTTGAAGCGCTGAGCAAAAGAACAGGCAAAAGAATAAGTCAAAGGTGGGCACTGGGGGCAACCCCATCTTCAGATGTTATTGAGGTTAATCCCAAACACAGACATGTTTATATTGGAGGTCGCTTTTCTACAATCTACGATGGTAATAATTATTACCCAATTCCATTCTTTATTGTTCGTCCTTATGCAGAAGATATCGCAACTACAGTTGAAGAGACTCCTTATGTTGAAATCCCAAGAAATTATATACTGCATCAAAACTACCCGAATCCATTTAATCCAACGACAAGGATAGAATTTGAAATACCACAGAAAGAACATGTTAAGCTCACAATTTACGACATTCTTGGAAGAGAAGTTATGAAACTAATTGATGGGGAGTTTAACGCTGGCAGATATAGCGTTGATGTCAATATGAGCGGATATCCAAGTGGGGTTTACTTCTATCGCCTTGAAGCAGGTAAGTTCACAAGTGTTAAGAAGATGATGCTGATAAAGTAAGGTTCACAGGCCGGGCGCATCTAAAGCGTCCGGCTTTTTATTTTTTAATAGAAAATTTCACTCTCATCAAAAAGATGTTTCTCATCAACAGCTAAAAACCTTACCAAAAGGATTATAACCGCAACCAAGGCAATCGGAAGAAGAACAAGAAGTAAAAAATTAGCAAATTTTCTCACCCTGTTTCACCCCCTTTATTTTTTAAATATTGGTAGGCTTTATTTAAAACATCAATGCTATTTTTGTGTTTTATGTATTTAAGCGCCTCATCAACGGTAACCCAAGCATAATCTTCATGCTCATAAGATAGCTTAACTTCCTTTTGATCAGTTCGAGCAAGATAATAATTCACAGTCTTGTAAATTAAATTTCCCTTCATCCTGTAATAATATCCTACTCTTTCCTTAAAACCATCAATTATCTCAATTTTATCGATCCCCGTCTCCTCCAATACTTCCCTTTTAACTGTCTCAAGTTCAGATTCTCCCTTTTCAACATTTCCCTTCGGAAAATCCCAGTGCCCAAGCCCATATTTTAAAATTAAAAACTTGAAGTCGCCACCCTCTACCCTATAAATTACCGCACCCGCTGAATGTTCACGAAGCAATTTTTCTTTTTCAAATTGTTTTTTCTGTTTAAATTTGTCAAAAAAATTTCAAATTCCCAAAAATGGGTACCTTTGAGAAAATTCTCATAACACGCCTTCGATTTATTGGGGACATTGTGCTCACAACTCCAGTGATAAGAGCGGTGAGAAAGAAATTTCCCAATTCATATATTGCCTATCTTGCGGATAAAAATGCCATCACCCTACTTGAAAACAACCCGTACTTGGACGAATTGATCCCACTTGACTTTTCGTGGACCCTTAAAGAACAACTTAATTTTATCAAAACTTTAAGAACCAAAAAATTTGACCTCGTCATTGATCTATTTGGGAATCCAAGAAGCGCAATTTTATCGTTTTTAAGTGGTGCGAAGACAAGGATTGGAGGGGAATTTGGATGGAGGAAATATCTTTACACACATCCGATTCCAAGAAGCGAAGAAAGAAAAAATGCGATCAAATTCCACCTTGATTATTTGAAACCAATTGGAATAACATTTAGTGAACCATTGTCATATGAAGATATGAAAACAGAAATTTTTTTAAGCCATAATGAAAAGAGTTGGGCAACGGAATACTTGAAAAGCAAAGGCATTGATCTAAATAAAAAAACAGTTGGAATCCATCCTGGAGCAACATGGCCAGCAAAGATGTGGTTTAAAGAAAATTTCGCAGAACTTGCTAACAGAATTGCCTTAAAATTAAACGCTAATGTAATCATAACTCATTCTGAAAATGAAACGGAACTTGCCATTGAAGTTTTTAACCTCACTTCAAGAAAAAATATATTTGTGCTTGATGCTTTAAATTTGCGTCAACTTGCCAGCGTGTTATCTCTGGTTGATCTTTACATATCGAACGACTGTGGTCCGATGCATATCTCTGTTGCGGTTGGAACTAAAACAATTGGAATTTTCGGACCTGGGGAAGAAGATATATGGTTTCCGTATCCGAATAGCGAGGGACACAAAGCATTGAGAGTTGATGTTGAATGTCACCCATGTCATCTTGATTTCTGCAACAAGGAAGGCGAAAATTACATGAAATGTATGAAGCTTTTAACAGTTGATATGGTTTTCAACGAGGTTGTAAAATTATTAAAAAGGGGCTGAATTATTCAGCCCCTTTTGAGCATTTAAAAAATTCACATAACAAACTTCATCCCAGCTTCAACCGCTCTCCTATTTAACTCGTTAAATTCTTTTCTTTTAACCATCATGTCGAGAGCATCAAAGACGCTTTCCTTGGTTAGAATGCCAGTGTATCCAATGTAAGCACCTATCATCACCATATTTGCAACTTTAGTCGAGCCAAGGTCATCCGCAATCTTCGTGGCAGGCACTGCGACAACTTCAACATCTTTTCTTGATGGTTCAATGTCAATCAATGAGTTATCATAAAATATAATCCCACCAGGCTTAACAGTTCTCTCAAATTTCTCAAGCGATGGTCTATTCATGACGATCAACACCGTTGGAATTGACACAAGCGGTGAAGCAATCTCGGTCTCAGATATATTTACATGACAATTTGCTGTTCCACCTCTCATCTCAGGTCCGTAAGATGGAAGCCAGGAGACATGATACTCCTCAAGCATACCAGCTTGAGTTAACACTAACCCAAGCAAAAGAATTCCTTGACCACCGAAGCCAGCTATTTTTATCTTCGGATTTTTGTACTTTTCAGCGACAGTATTTCTTTGATATTTCTTTACCTGTGTAATTTCTCCACCATCAATTCCAATTGCTTTTTTGATATCCTCGGGCGTAAGAATTTTCCTTTCAAATTTTACAGGCTCAACTTTATCAGAAATGTCTTTAAAAACGCCGAGTGGGAAATATTTTGTCATAACTTCATTTATCCATCTCTCCGCATCAGGCGGGTTCATCCCCCAGCCAGTTGGACAGGCAGAAAGTGCTTCAACAAAAGCAAATCCCTTTCCCTCAACTTGAATTTGAATCGCTTTTCTAACTGCCTTTCTTGCTTTTGCCATATTTTTTGCATCAGTTAAAGCCACTCGCTCAACGTAAACAGGAGCTTCAAGCGTCGCTATCAATTCAGCCATTTTTAGCGGATAACCTTCATTGTGGATATCTCTACCTCGTGGCGTTGTAGTTGTCTTCATACCAGGTAGCGTAGTTGGAGCCATCTGGCCACCAGTCATACCGTATATTGCATTATTGACAAAGAAAACAGTTATATGTTCCCCTCTATTTGCTGCGTGTAAAATCTCATTCCCACCGATCGCTGCAAGATCACCATCACCTTGATAACTTATAACTATGCTATGTGGATGAACACGCTTGATGCCTGTCGCAACTGCTGGAGCCCTACCATGAGCAACTTGTATATGTCCAGTATCAAAATAGTAATAAAGAAAAACTGAACAACCAACTGGATTGATGATTATGACTCTATCTTGAATCCCCAAATCTTCAATTGCTTCAGCTATTAACTTATGTAGTTTTCCATGACCACAGCCTGGGCAGTAGTGCGTATTTATCTTATCCGCATCTGGTTTTCTTGTAAAAACCTCGTAAAAAGTGCTGGGCTTTTTCAATATTGTTGTTGCCATTTTTCGACCTCACTTTTGATGTTCAATTTCCTTTTCGAGTTCTTCAAAAATAGATTTAACTTGCTCAATGATTTCCTCAGCGGACGGCACCATACCTCCACACCTTCCATAAAACTTAACCTCACGCATCCCATTTAATGCAAGCTTTACATCATCAACCATTTGACCTGTGCTTAACTCAACAACGAGAAATACTTGCGCAGTTTTGGCGATCTCTCTAATTTTTTCATCAGGGAATGGAAACAATGTTATCGGTCTTAACAAACCAACTTTATATCCATCCCCTCTCATTATATCAACAACACTCTTCAAAATTCTTGAAACTATCCCATAACCAACCAAAACGAGCTCGGCATCATCAACTTTATAGGCTTCGTATCTCACCTCTTCTCTTTTGATGCGATCGTATTTT
Organism: Candidatus Kryptonium thompsonii; assembly: GCF_001535985.1. Classification (NCBI taxonomy): domain Bacteria; kingdom Pseudomonadati; phylum Candidatus Kryptoniota; genus Candidatus Kryptonium; species Candidatus Kryptonium thompsonii. Next base: position 7,145 of record NZ_CZVS01000004.1, read on the forward strand.
TCTTTTAACCTCAAGTTGTGTTGTTCTAACTCCTCTGGCGCAAGATAAATTGATGTTATAAGGTTATGTCTTGTCTCGGCAGTTCCATCAACGCACCATGTTTTATCAATCTGGGGAAGTTTTGGTTCTGGGAATTCAACTGGTTCAACCATTTGCCCAATAAATCCATCAGCGAGAACATAAACAGGGTTTCTGTATTTTTCAGCAAGGTCAAATGCAAGATAAGTTAAATCACACATTTCTTGAACGGAATTAGGAGCGAGGACTATAACCTTATAATTGCCATGCCCTCCACCCTTAACAACTTGATAATAATCCCCTTGTTCAGGTGCTATATTGCCAAGCCCTGGACCACCTCGCATAACATCAACTATAACCATCGGCAATTCTGCTCCCGCTGCATATGAAACTCCTTCTTGCATCAAACTTATCCCTGGGCTTGAGGAAGCGGTCATCGCTCTCACACCACCGCTTGCTGCGCCGAAAAGCATATTAATTGCCGCAACCTCGCTTTCAGCTTGAATGAAAACCCCACCAACTTCGGGCATTAAAAGTGCAGCAGCTTCAGCGATTTCACTTGCTGGTGTGATTGGGTATCCAAAAAATGCTCTGCAACCTGCCAAGATTGCCCCTCTTACAACTGCCTCGTTTCCTTTCATCAGTTGTTTAGGCATACTTCAAAATTTCCTTTTTGTTTTCTTTTTAACCGCTGCTTTATCAGCGGTTTTTTTAAATGAAAACGAAGCAATCTATGCTTCGTTCAGTTAAAGAATTTTAAAATTTCTTCATCGACGATTGCACCGCGTTTATAAACAGTTATAGCCCCTGGTTCAGGGCACGCATAAAAACAAACCCCACAGCCGGTGCAACCATCTCCGACATATTCCGCATAATGATAACCGCGCGAATTAAACTTATCCGAAATTTTTAAAACATCAACCGGACATGTCTCAATGCAAAGTGTACAACCTTTGCATTGCTCCTTGTCAATTTTAATGAAGGCTTTTTGAAGTGTTACTTGCATCTCTCATCTATTTTCTTTTTTAAATCCAAAGGTCAATTTCATGTTCCTTTCTCTGGGATAAACGGATGTTCCCCTTCGCCTTATTCAAAATTTCCTTCACCGTCTCAACCCCTTCAATTATCTTATCAAGCTCCTCACCGATCAACTCAATGTAAACTTTCCTATCCTTCTTCTTACCCCTACTCATATCCATAATATGAGCCCATATCTCATCGGTCCTATTTTCAATTTCCCCAAGCTCCTTTATGGCTTGATTTATTAGAAGTATTACCTCTTCCTTTGAAGTTTTCCGAAAATATCTTCTGACTCTCTGAATGCGTTCGGTGAGATTAAAATTTTTCATCACAATCCAAGATTTGTTTTTCACTTCTTAATATAACTTCATTTTAAATAAAAATCAAACACTATGCCAAACAAACTTAGCTATAAATTAGTCAGAGAAAAAAGTTTAAAATCTCTTACTTGTCTAAAAATGCCACATTAAAAACTTAGCAGGACAAAATTTTTGACATTTACTCAGTTTGAAATAACAAAATAAATTTGTAAATTTTATAAAAATTAGATAAGCGGAACAGTCATGGCTAACAGCAAGATTAAAAATCAGATACTGCGTGCTTTATCTTCAGGCGAGAAAACTTTTTGGGAAATAGTAAACAGACAAGATGGCACTTTAAAGGAACTTTATCAAGTATTGAACAAACTTCTAAAAGAAAAAATCATAAAAAGGGAAGGGGACAAATTTTATCTCGATGGTCAAATACAAACAAAATTTTATCCAGATCCAAGATGTGAACACTGTCGTGGCGGAATTCAAATAAAAGGTGAATATTTAAAAATCTTCGAAACTTACAAAAACATTGTCAAAAATCGTCCCCTTCCATCAATTGAGTATGACCAGGGATTCATAAGCGCTGAAGACGCAATAAGGCGTGCAATTTTCATGTATGAGAGAGGTGACATTGAAGATAAGGCAATATTTATCCTTGGTGATGACGACCTCGTAAGCATAGCAATTGGCTTGCTTGGAGTTGCAAAGAAAATAACCGTCCTTGAAATCGACAAAAGATTAACTGACTTCATAAACGATGTATCAAAAGAATATGATCTCAACATAACAACGATAACTCATGATGTTCTTGATTCATTCCCGAGAAAAGAGATGAATAAATATGACACATTCTTAACAGATCCCGTTGAAACGCTCCAAGGTTTCATCCTTTTCATATACAGATGTATGCAGGCGTTAAAAAAGAGAAACTCTGCGGGATACTTCGGTTTGACTCACATCGAAGCAAACCTTGAGAAATGGTATCATATACAAAGATTTATTCTTTCAACAGGAATGGTTATAACGGATATAATTCGAGATTTCTCTTATTACCCAGAGGATGAGAATCAATGGATTGAGAACTACAACCATTATTTGATCAATAAAAAACTTAAAATCGGCATACCTAATATTAACTGGTTTAGATCCTCATTTTTCAGGGTGGAGGCGTATGATAAAATCAAACTTAAAAAACTACCGCGGTTAAAGTCAACCCACGAACTTTATGTTGATGACGAAGCTTGGTGCACAGTTGAGTATGACAGCTGGAAGTAAAAATTCAAGTTAAAATATATGCTGAAATTTTCGGTAGGTGTCTTTTCTCGACCTTAACTCTTAATGTTATGTAATTATCATCGTCATACTTTACATCAAGAACTTCCCCCAATTTGTAGATAATCGACATAGCTTCAGGATTTGAAACATTAACCTTGCCAGTTATTTCAACATAATGATCATCTATCAATTGAAGAATTTTATCTTTCAACGCTTGAATGTTCACTCCACGAGACGCCGATATGAAAACAGCGTTTTCATATTCCTTCGCAAGAGTATGAATTATACTTCTATCCTGCAACTTATCTATCTTGTTAAATGCGATAATTGTTGGTTTGTCAAGTGAGTTAAGTTCTTCAAGGGTTTCCTCAACAACTTTTATTTGTTCCCTGAAATTAGGGGCTGATATATCAACAACATGAATTAAAATATCCGCTTCGATAATTTCGTCAAGTGTTGATTTAAAAGATGCGATGAGATGATGTGGAAGTTTTCTTATGAAACCGACCGTATCTGTTAACAGAACTTTTTTAGTTGGGGAAAATTTAATAACTCGAGTTGTCGCATCAAGGGTTGCAAAAAGTTTATCCTCAACATAAACATTCGTATTAGCCATAACATTTAAAAGGGTCGATTTACCAGCGTTTGTATAACCAACAAGTGCGACCCTGAAAATATCACGCCTACCTTTTCTTTGAACTTTTCTCTGGTTGTCAATTTCACCTAATTTCCTCCTTAAAATTGCAATTTTTCTTTTGATGAGTCGTCTATCCGTTTCAAGTTGAGTTTCACCAGGTCCCTTTGTGCCGATGCCACCATATTGCTTCGAAAGGTGCCTCCATTTACCCGTCAATCTCGGCAGTAAATACTCAAGCTGGGCAAGCTCAACCTGTATCTTGGCAGGCGCCGTCCTCGCATGGGACGCAAATATATCAAGTATAAGCGTCGTTCTATCTATAATTTTGCAATTTATTATATTCTCCAGATTTCTGATTTGAACTCCTGACAGGTCATCGTCAAAAATTACTAAATCAATTTTTTCTTCCTCAACGATTTTGGCTATTTGTTCTGCTTTACCCCTACCGATGAAAAAAGCAGGATCTGGCTTGTCTCTTTCTTGATAAACCCTACAAACTACATCAGCCCCCGCCGTGTCAGCAAGAAGCTCAAGCTCATCAAGATATTCCTCAACTTGCGCTCTTGTTTGATGCGGGAAAATCACACCAACTATAACTGCCCTCTCTCGCTCCCTATCGTAATTCGCCAAAATTTTTAAAATTTTACACCTTTGTTTTTGGTACTATTTATAATTTAAAAAACATTTTTAAGAAATCAAGTTCCAAGTATTTCACTCAAACCCAAGCGAAAACTGAGACACGATCGGACCCCACAGCACTTCATTTTTTTCAATTTTCTTTAAAATAAAACTTTTACCCACAATTATTCGCAACGCCCCTATCGGGGTATCGAAACCAATTTCTATTCCTACGCCATGTCTTAAATCTTTCCACCTCACCGCTTCGAGTTTTTCCCACCCTGCTCCAATATCATAGCGCAAAGAGATAAAATTTTCAAACATAACTTTAATAGGACTTTTAAATCTCGCCTCAACCCCACCGATAATAACCTGCCTCCCATAAATTTCATCTTCCCTCATTCCAGCAAAGGAATTTAATCCTGTTATCGAGCCGATGAAAAATTGCTGAGATAAAGGGGTCGATTCATCACATAAACCAAACAAAAATTTTAATCTCAGAGCCCCGTATTTGAAGTAGGTGTTGTAGTTCTCATACGAAAAGAAAATTTTTGAATAAGCGATATCCGAACCAAGAAACTTCTGAGATGTCTCGTAATAGGCATTCAAATAAATACCACGGTTTGGGAAATAAGCCCTATCCCTTGAATCAACAACTATGCTCAACTGTAATTTTGAGAGCAAATTTTTTTCATCTTTAAATTCAACTCTTGAAACATTCTTTACAAACGCTTCTTCTACCTGATACTTCAGCAATGTATTTCCAAGCCTTTCAAACTGCCCTCCAACCGATAATTCAAATCCCCCATACCCGAACTTAATCTCACCATTGTTCTTTAAGAAGAAACTTTTATCTCCATAAATCGTTTCATAAGTGTAAACTTTTCTTACCGAGTTGTAAAAATTCAATCTATAAGTAAACATCGTATTAAAAAGTCGATCGACTTTATATTCAAGTTTGAAAAGCAAATTTCTCATACCACCTTGAAGAGTCATACCAAAATCATCATTAAGCCCAAATGTATTTTCATTTCTAAAATCCGAAAAAAACTGTCCCCCTCGCTCACTGTCAATTCTCATGCCTATTCTCAAAAATTGGGATGGTGATTCCTGAAGATGAAGCGCCACTTTAACACTATCATTGACCTCATAATCAAACCTTATCTGTGAAAAAAGATTTGTAGACCACAGGTTTTGAAGCGTCTTTATAACTTTATCATCTGTTAACACTTCACCCTTTTTAAACATAACATCACGAAGCACAACAGAATTCTTCGTATTTTTATTCCCTGAAATCCTTATGTCAGAAACATATCCATCGGTTAAATAGATGTTAAGCTCGTTAGACGAATCATTAAATTCAAGTGTCCGAACTTTAACGAACGGATATCCATAAAAATGAAAAACGCTCAAAATCTCCCGTGAAATTTTATAAATCTCGCTTTCCGAAAAATAAACAACACTCTTTGGATGAAAAACAAAAGATGAATCGCTAATTTCTACAGAGCTAAATATATCACTCTTAAATCTTGAGAAGTCCATTTGAAAATTTCGCATCGACTGCGGATAAACATTTACCCTTTTCACCCTTGGATTTAGCTCAGTCCAAATTATAATTTCGTCAATGTTTGAATTTTTATGAACCTCAATATCAATCTTGCCATATTCACCTTCGGATAACAGCTTGCTTAAGCTCTTAACAATTTCTTCATCGGTGATTTCATTCTTTTGGAAGATCGTTGAAACAACATCGGCAGGTAAACCATCACCATAAACTTTCAACTTGTAATTGGAAAATTTTTGTGTTTCTCCATCGCTTAAAATTTCACATTTCGACTCTATAAGAGAAATTATCTCATCGATTTTTTCTTTGGCGATTTCTTTGCCTCTTTTTATTATTAAATCTGCCTTTTCAAAATCAGTAGAGTTTATGTTATCAAGGTTCGGCTTTAGAACTATGTCAGATTTTTCAAGTTGGACTTCGTTTGAAAGTTGCATCATTATTCCAACTATTTGGTCAGCTGTGTTCCATGGCAATTGAATATCAGTGGGGTTACGCAGTGGGCTTGTCGCATCCACAGTTATAACAATATCACACCCAAGCTCTCTGGCTACATCAGCAGGTATATTTGAAATCAATCCTCCATCTACAAGAACAAGGGAATCCATAGAAACAGGCTGAAAAGCAAGTGGAATTGTTGAGCTCGCCCTGACGACATAAACAAGATTCCCCTTTGAGAAGATAATTCTTCGTCCACTTATAAGGTCGGTTGCAACTGAATAAAACTTTGGTTTTAGCTCTTCATAATTTGTCACATAGTGAAACGGTGTCTTAAAGAAAATTTTCAAAAGGGATTCGGTTATACCCTGACCTGAGCTCACATAAGAAGGGATAAGTGGCTTAAAACCTTTAAATCGAAAATAGATAAAACTTTTCTCAATTAAATATTTTCTCTCAAGGAACAAGTTTGCCCTATCTTCTCTTTCCCCAAGTGTTAAAACATAATCCCAATTTGTTGTGGTAGCGATTCTTTCAATTTCTTCTGCTTTAAGCCCAGCACAGTATAAACCACCTACTATACTTCCCATGCTCGTGCCAATTATGTAATCGATAGGGATATTGTACTCATCAAACACCTTTAAAACCCCAATATGACTGAGCCCTCTTGCGCCCCCGCCACTTAATACAAGCGCAATTTTAGGGCGTTTAACTTTGTAATTGACTATCTTGATATTTCCATCGATGTCATAAAACTTTATCTGTAAACTTTGCTGAGAATTTGCAGAGATATCAAAAAGCAAAAAGAAGGATAAAATTTGAAGTATTCTTTTCATTTTATTTTAAATGAAACTTTAAAATTTTCAAGCCCCCCTGCAAAAACAGGGGGTAAAATCTTGCTACTCTTTAAAAATTTAGAGATCAAGGATAAGTTTCCTTTGGAATGTTATTCAAACCTTGACATACTTTCTCACAAGGTCATAAGTATCGACGACATTTAACTTCTGCAAAAGCAAGCTAAACTTCTTCTCAAGCGCATTGCCAATTTCATCTTTAAGCGATTGTGGTAGATCCCAAAATTCCTTTTTAAATGGTCCGAAGCCTTTCTTTCTAGTCTTGTAAATGAATTGCTCCTCAGTGTCTCCTGATTTCCATTCGTCCTTAAACTCTTTTTTAAGGAATTCATAGACTTCATTTTTGAAATCATCTGGAAGCATTGAATAAATCATATTTTGAAATTCCGTCGCAAGGTGAATTTCCGCAGTTCCAACCTGTGGGAATTTATCGAATAATTCCTCAGGCAAAGTTGATGCACCGTGTTGAACTGCACCCGATAAGCCATATTCTCTGCGTGCAATTTCAGAAAGCACACGCAAGGTTTCAAAATCGATTTTAACTTGTGCGATTGTTCCATCTGGCAATGGAACTCCACCGTGCGTCGTCCCAGTTTGAACGCTTATTTTGCTTATACCTTTATAATTCCCTTTCTCCGAAAGAAGCTTAAGATATCCAGCCATATATGCTCTTAATTCTTCAGGTGTGCTATTTTTGCCTCCAACTTCACCAATTTCACCGCCAACTGAAATTTCGATTCCCTCTGGTTGAAGTTTTCTTATAAATTCCGTCATTTCAGCAGCAACTTCATAATTTGGCCTCTGTTGTTCATCAAGCGTCGGTTTGCTCAAGTCAACAAGAGTTGAACTATCAATATCAATGTTGTAAAAATCTGCTTCTATTTCCTCCTTCACAAGAGCTTTTAACGAATTAATTTCCTTCTCTGGATCCTCTGCATATTTTTTAGCACTTACTTGAACATGGTCACCTTGGATAAAAACAGGACCTTGATACCCTTCCTTTATGCATGCAGAGAGAACGCAAGCGGTATATTCACTTGGTCTTTGGAAGGTGTAACCTATTTCTGATTTAGCGATTTCAAAGATGAATGCACCGACATTGTGTTTCTTAACAGCCCTCACATAAGCCCTCGCTACATCATAAGTTAAACCACGAATGTTAACCGCTGGAACGGTAAATCCACCAACTTCCCCTCTTCCCATCGCTTCATAAAAACTTTGTATAGAAGCAGGAATTACACCTAATTTTCTAGCTATCTTGCGAATAAGATTGCGTATTTCCATCTTTAAATTTTCATCGGGATTAAAAACAGCGTTATAAACAAGCTCATCGATGGCCTTCTCCCTAAGTTTTACAGGATCAATTACATTAACATCACCATCAAATTCAACTACACCAACAAGATAATTTTTTAGTTCAATTGAATCCTTGAACATAATGGCACCTCCTTTAAAATTTTCGTTTTTGTTTTCCGAAATTTTTTGCTTAAATTTACACTGAAAAATTTAAAAATTATTGAATTTTTAAGCAAACTTCTACTGTTGTACTATGTTTAAACCAAAGCTAAATAATCTCACAGGTTTAACCCCCAAAGACTACAAAACTTAGTGCTTCCTACAATAATCCAATCTATTTCCCTTCTGCTCTAACCTTGAATTACCATCTTTTTTGACCTTTATTTTCATTTGTCGAATTAAAATAAAAACATTTTATGGAGGTTTCATGGACAGGAAAAAAGTCATAATTATGGGTGCAGCTGGAAGAGATTTTCACAATTTCAACATGTATTATCGTGATAATGAAAACTACGAAGTTGTTGCTTTCACAGCCACACAAATACCAAACATAGAAAACAGGAAATACCCACCTGAATTAGCTGGAAAGCTTTACCCAAAAGGAATTCCAATTTATCCCGAAGAAAAGCTTGAAGAACTTATAAAAAAATTCAAAGTTGATGAAGTCGTTTTCTCATATTCAGATGTATCCCATCAGTATGTTATGGAAAGAGCATCAAGGGTGATCTCAGCTGGTGCGAGTTTTCGGCTCTTGGGGCTTAACCAAACGATGCTTAAGAGCAAAGTTCCAGTAGTTGCGGTTGTAGCCGTAAGAACGGGATGCGGAAAAAGTCAAACTTCAAGGAAAGTTGCAAGGTTACTAAGGGAAATGGGATTAAAAGTCGTAGTGGTAAGGCATCCAATGCCATATGGCGACCTCAGAAAGCAGGTTGTTCAAAGGTTTGCTTCGATTGAAGACATGTATAGGCAAAATTGTACCATAGAAGAGATGGAGGAATACGAACCTCACATAGCAAACGGTGGGGTTGTTTATGCTGGGGTTGACTATGAGAAAATACTTCGAGAAGCAGAAAAAGAAGCTGATGTAATAATTTGGGATGGCGGAAATAACGATATGCCATTTTTCAAACCCGATTTAACAATTGTCGTCACCGACCCACACAGACCTGGACATGAATTAACCTATTACCCTGGTAGTTCAAATCTTAGAATTGCTGATGTCGTTGTAATAAACAAAGTTGATTCTGCAAACCCAGCCGATGTTGAAACTGTAAGAAACAACATAAAAAGCGTAAATCCGAAAGCAATAATAATTGAAGCTGCTTCACCAATTTTTGTTGAGGATGGTTCTCTGATCCGTGGTAAGAGAGCCCTCGCTGTTGAGGATGGTCCAACTCTCACACATGGGGAGATGTCCTACGGTGCTGCTGTTTTGGCTGCGAAAAAATTTGGAGCTAAAGAGCTTGTCGACCCTCGTGATTACGCTGTTGGTTCGATTAAAGAAACATTTGAAAAGTACACACAAATAAGGAACCTACTGCCAGCGGTAGGATATGGAAAAGAGCAAATAAAGGAACTCGAAAAAACGATAAATAGAACGCCTGCTGATATTGTAATAATTGGAACACCTATTGATTTAAGACGAGTATTAAAACTTAACAAACCAAGCGTGCGTGTTAAATACGAATTACAAGAAATCGGAAAGCCAGATCTTGTAGATATATTAACAGATTTTGTCAAATCAAAAAAGCTAAAAGTTTGATTTTTGAATTAAACCTTAAAAACAAAAACATTTTAAATTGATGAGACACAAAGATTTTATTTCGATTCATGATCTAACCGTTGATGAAGTTCATCAGATTTTCGAACTAACAAAGGAAATGAAATCAAACCCCAAAAAATTCTCCAAGTCTTTGGAAGGCAAAATACTTGCACTTATTTTTGAAAAACCTTCCTTGAGAACAAGGGTTAGCTTTGAAGTTGGAATAAGACAATTGGGTGGCGATGCAATTTACCTTGCGCCATCGGACATTCAAATGGGAAAAAGGGAATCTGTTTATGATGTTGGGAAAACACTTGAAAGGATGGTCGATGGAATAATGATAAGAACATTTGGGCATGATATTGTGCTTGAACTTGCAAGATCTGTCAAGATCCCAGTGATAAATGGTTTAACGGATTTATTACACCCATGTCAAGCGATGGCTGATTACTTTACAATGCTTGAGAAAAAAGGAAATCTTAAAAATCTAAAAGTTGTATTCATCGGAGATGGCAACAATGTTTGTCATTCTTTAATGTTTGGTGCAGCAAAACTTGGTGTTAACTTCTGGGCTGCTACACCAAAGGGCTATGAACCAAAGAAGGAAATTTATGAACTTGCCATTGAAGACGCAAAACAAACAGGTGTAAAGATAACCATTGTAAACGATCCTTTTGAAGCCGTAAAAGATGCGGATGTTGTTTACACAGATGTTTGGCAAGCATGGGACAGGAAAGCGAAGCAGAAATAAGAAAGAAAATTTTCCAACCGTATCAAGTAAATAAAGAACTATTTTCAAAGGCAAAACCAGATGCACTTTTTATGCACTGTCTGCCAGCTCACCGCGGCGAAGAGGTTACAAACGATGTGATCGATTCACCAAACAGCGTTGTCTTTGACGAGGCTGAAAATCGACTCCATGTTCAAAAGGCGATCATGTATGAATTGATGCGCGAGAAAATGTGAGGAGTTTAACAAACTAATTAAATCTAATAATGAAAACCGCACTACTTGCCATAGGTGGAAACTCTCTCATAAGAGCAGGTCAAAGGGGAACAATCGAAGAACAATTTGAAAATGCACTTAAAACGGCTGAATATATTGCTCAATTGATAAAGATGGGGTTTAACCTTGTCATAACCCACGGCAATGGTCCACAGGTTGGAGCACAATTGATAAGGTCAGAGGTTGCCTCTGGACAGGTTTATTCAATGCCCCTTGATGTATGTGTCGCCTCAACCCAAGGAGAAATTGGATATATACTTCAAAATTCAATACAAAAAGCTCTGTGGAAAAACGGAATTAAAAATCCTGTGGTCACAATTGTAACCCAAGTTGTCGTAAGCGAAGATGACCCCGCATTTAAAAATCCGACTAAACCCGTCGGACCCTTTTACACTAAAGAGGAAGCTGAAAGAAAAAAACAACTCGGTTGGGAAATAATAGAAGACGCTGGCAGAGGTTATCGCAGAGTTGTCCCATCACCAAAACCTATTGACATAATTGAAAAAGAAGCGATAAGGCAATGTTTGAATGATGGAATGGTGGTTATAGCCGTCGGTGGCGGTGGAATTCCTGTGATCCAAAAAGATGGTGAATACATCGGGGTTGAAGCAGTTATTGATAAAGATAGAGCCTCAGCTGTGTTGGCGAAATATCTTGAGGTTGATTATTTTATTATATCAACTGATACTGACAAAGTTTATTTGAATTATAAAAAACCTAATCAAAAAGCGCTTGATGTCGTCAGCCTTGAAGAGATCAAAAAATTTTACGATGAAGGGCATTTCCCAGCGGGAAGTATGGGACCGAAAATTGAAGCGGTTATAGATTTTATTGAAAATGGTGGGAAGTGTGCAATTATAACATCTCCCGAAAACCTAAAGGAGGCAGTTTTTGGAAACGCTGGAACAAAAATCGTTAAATCAATAAATTAAACTCGACAAATCAAATGGCGAAATTACAGCATGTAATTGAAGCACAACAGTTTACATTACCGTTAATTCATGAACTCTTTCAAACCGCTGATCAGATGGAAAAAATTCTCGAGCGAGGCGGGACGCTCGACTACCAAAACAAAATAATGGCTTCGCTTTTCTACGCCCCTTCAACGAGGACGAGATTTTCTTTTGAATCTGCAATGTACAGGTTAGGCGGGAAGGTAATTTCAACTGAACAAGCACATCTTTTCTCTTCCGTCATTGGTGGTGAAACGCTCGAAGACACCATAAGAGTTGTGTCAAACTTTTGTGATGTGATTGTTTTAAGGCACACTGAAGTTGGAGCTGCCAAAAGGGCTTCGCTTGTTTCATCAGTACCTGTCATCAATGCTGGCGATGGCAAAGGTGGACAACACCCAACGCAAGCACTGCTTGATTTATATACAATTTACAAAGAACTCGGATATATTGATGGTCTGAAAATTGCTTTCGTTGGAGACCTCGAACAGGGTCGCACTGTCAGATCCCTTGCTTATTTGCTTGGTAAGTTTGAAAGAGTAATGCTTTACTTCATCGCTCCAGATTTTTTGCAAATAAGAGAAGACATTCAAAATTATCTGACAAGACATAATGTATGGTTTACACTTGAAAATGATTTGAGCAAAGTCATTTCTGAGGTTGATGTCATATACATAACACGAATTGAAAAGGAAAGATTTGCAGACAAGGCTGACATCTACGATGAAACCGTGAAAAAATATTTTATCGATAAGGATGTTATCTCAAAGATGAAACAAAAATCGATAATTATGCACCCACTTCCGCGACTAAATGAGATCGCTACCGATGTTGATCTCGATCCAAGGGCTGCTTACTTCAAGCAAGCTCGTAATGGACTTTTAATAAGGATGGCTCTGCTGACAATGGTTCTTTGATCCCCAGCGAAAACATTTTGCTTAAGGGAGGGGAAGATTTAAAAACTAATTTTTTCACGCTTAAGGGCTGGATTTTTTGTAAAAATTTTATTATAATTAACGCAATTAAGGTTCAACTTAAAAACAAAACTTAAAAAAGAAGTGGCAATAAGAACAACTGCATTCGGTTATCCTAAAATCGGTCCAAACAGAGAGCTCAAAAAAGTCGTTGAGAGCTACTGGGCAGGTGAAATAACGAAAGAACAACTTTACAACGAAGCTGAAAAAATTCAAATACAGCGACTCACCGTTTTAAAAAACGCAGATCTTGATCTCATCCCATCAAACGATTTTTCACTTTATGATTTCATCCTTGATATATCAACAATGCTTGGCGTCGTTCCCAAAAGATTTGGCGAAAGTCTAGATCTTGACACATATTTTGCGATGGCTCGCGGAAGCAAAACCGCAATCGCCTGCGAAATGACGAAATGGTTTGATACAAATTATCATTACATCGTCCCAGAATTTGAAAATGATTTTAAACTTTTAAAAAATCGTCCGCTTGAATCATATAAATTTGCCAAAGAAAAACTTGGCATTGAAACAAAGCCTGTCCTCGTAGGTCCCTTTACATACATTTGGCTTGGTAAAGTTCCAGAGAAGCAGGAGGGAAAACTTTTAGTTCACATGGTAAAAGCAAACGAATCTCCAAAGTTTAAAGACCTTGTTCTTTCCGCAGCTAAAGTTTACAACCAAATTCTAAAAGAACTTGAAGCAAACGGGGTTAAAACAGTACAACTTGATGAGCCAGCTCTTGTGCTTGATATTGACGATAACGATGTTCAAATCTTAATCGAAGCATATAAAATTCTAACCGATGGGCTTAAAGAAATTGAAATTTTCGTCCATACATATTACGAGAGTTTATCGAAGTACGAAAAGATAGTTTTTGAACTTCCTGTCCACGGCATCGGTCTCGATTTCACGATAAATGAAGAAAACTTCGAAAACCTTAAGAAGTTTGGCTTCCCTTCCGACAAAAAGCTTATCGCTGGCATTGTTTCAGGGCGAGACCCATGGAAAATTGATTTTCAAAAAACGGTTGATTTCATAAACGACTTGTTAAAATTTGTAAACGAAGACAGATTAATAATTTCAAATTCATCTCCACTTTTCCACTTGCCTGTTTCAGTTGAACCCGAAAAGGGACATCTCGATGACAAATTAATTGGGCTCTTATCCTTTGCCAACGAAAGACTCGATGAGCTTAAAACACTTAAAAAAATCTTCAACGATGGTCATCCAATCCCTTCGCAAAACCTTCAAGCACTGAGGGATGAATTTAAAGATGAGGAAGTAAGGAAAAGAATAGCACAGATAGATGAGAAAAAAATCGGAAGAAAGGTTCCATTCGCCGAAAGATATCAAAAACAAATTTCAATCCTTGGACTTCCAAAATTTCCAACCACGACGATTGGAAGTTTTCCGCAAACAAAGGATGTTAGAAAAGTAAGAGCTGATTTTAACGCTGGAAAAATTTCAAAGGAGGAATACGAAGGGTTCATCAAAAAACAGATAGAACATGTGATTGATGTTCAAGAAAAACTTGGACTTGATGTCTTGGTTCATGGTGAATTTGAAAGATCAGATATGGTTGAATTCTTTGGTCAAAAAATGAAAGGATTTGCGTTCACAAAAAATGGTTGGGTTCAATCATATGGGACAAGATGTGTGCGCCCGCCGATAATCTATGGCGATGTATCAAGACCAGAACCAATGACTGTAAAAGAAATAACATACGCTCAATCCCTTACTTCAAAACCCGTTAAAGGGATGCTTACAGGTCCAGTTACGATTTTAAATTGGTCTTTCTACCGAAAAGACATACCCAAAAAAGAGATAGCTTATCAAATTGCCCTTGCCCTTAGAGATGAAGTTCTTGACCTTGAAAAAGCAGGGATAAAAGTAATTCAAATTGACGAACCAGCGTTCAGAGAAGGATTGCCACTTAAAAAAGCTAAACAAAAAGAATATCTTGAATGGGCGGTCAATGCATTTAAGCTAACAAATGAAGCCGTAAAACCCGAAACGCAGATTCAAACGCACATGTGTTATTCTGAATTCAATGAAATCATCGAGTATATTTACGCTATGGACTCCGATGTGATTTTAATAGAAGCATCAAGAAGCAAGGGTGAAATCCTTGACGCATTTGAAAAATTTAACTATGATCACGGGATTGGACCTGGAGTGTACGATATTCACTCGCCAAGAGTTCCACCTGTGGAAGAAATGCTCGAAATCGCAGAAAGATCGATTAAGGTTATCGATAAAAATTTGATTTGGATAAATCCCGATTGTGGGTTAAAGACTAGAAATTGGGAAGAAGTCATCCCATCACTTCAAAATTTAGTGCAAGTTGCTCGGATAATGCGTGACAAATACGCAGATTGACTTAGATTTGACAAACTTTCTTCAAAAAGTTTAAAATTGCGTCATTAAATTTTTCGGCATTTTCAAGGTTGCTTAAATGTCCAGCGGATGGGATTATTTCAAGATAGCTGTTTTTTATCTTGCTGTGAAGCGTTTGCGCAAGTGTGGGTGGGGTTAGCGTATCATCTTCACCAACAACGATCAAAACTGGAATATCAATCTTCTCAAGCAGATGCGATGTATCAGTTCGAGTTGAAAGGGCGATTAAATTTCCTGCAATTCCAATCTCATTATTTTGAACGATCATATCATAAACGAAGTTGACAATCTCTTTCTTAAATTCAAATGTTTTCGGCGATAAAACTGTTTTAATGAATTCGTCAGCGAATTTTTCCTTGCCGTGAAATTTCAATATATGGAGCATCTGAGCCCTCTTTAACTTTGCCTCGTTTCCATCGGCTTCAGCTCTTGTATCGCACAAGATTAAAGCGTGAAACATCTTCGGTTGTTTTTCATAAGCCCGTAAAATAATATATCCACCCATCGATAACCCGCAAGCGATAACTGTTTCAATTTTCAAACTTCTTAACAACTCGATAAAGTCATCGACAAGATTTTCAAACATAAATTGCCCATCACCAACTTCGCTTTGCCCAAGCCCACGACCATCATAGGTTAAAATCGAACATTTCCCTTTTAAAACTTCAACCTGTGGTTGCCACATCTTTTGATTAAATGGAAAACCGTGCACAAAAACCACAGTTGGTGACTCCTCAACAGGATAAAAATTGTAGTCGATGTTTATCCCATTAATTTTCGCCTTCATCTTTCAAACCAAGTTTGTTTTTAACCTTTCACACTCCCAAGTGTTAAACCAGATATGAGATATCTGCTCAAAACTAAAAACAACAAAACCGCTGGTATGCTCACAATCAAGGAACCCGCAGCATATAATCCCCATTCCGTTGCCATGCTTGATTCAAATTGCTTCAACCCAATTGCAAGCGTGTAAAGTTCAGGCTCTTGCAGAATCTGCGCAGCGACAACATACTCAGCCCATGCTGACATAAAAGAGAAAAGAGCAGTTATAACAAGAGCTGGCAAAGCAAGCGGAAACACAACTTTATAAAACGCCTGAAACTGATTGCAGCCGTCAATTCTCGCAGCCTCTTCCAAACTCACTGGTATCGTGTCATAATATCCCTTCATCTGCCAAACGCAGAATGGCAAAGCGGTAGATGTGTAAACTATGATGAGCCCAAGATAACTATTTAAAAGATGAAGTTTAATAAGCATAATGTAAAGCGGAAGCAAAAGCATCGTTGCGGGGAACATTTGCGTAATCAATATCCCGATCATCACAGCTTTCTTACCGAAGAACCTAAATCTCGAAAGAGCATATCCAGCAGTTGAAGCAAGCGTCACGCTTGTCAACATCACAGTAGCAGAGACAAAAGTCGAGTTAAAGAGCCATCTTAAAAACGGCGTCGATGTAAACAATTGAATGTACGAATTTAAAGTTGCATTTTCAGGTATGATCCTCAAAGATGTCGAGAGAAGCTTGTCCGCAGGTCTAAGGGAGATGCTCACCACATTTAAAATTGGATAAATTGCAACCAAGGTGAAAATTATGATGAAAAGATATGTCGCAAAATCAAGCAAAATTCGTTTTATTTTATGTCCGTTCATCTTGCGTCAAACTTTATTTAGTAAATTGATTCGACCGCTTTTGTCTTTTTAAGGAAATAAATTCCAATTACAAGCAAAATTAAAAATATCACTACGGACAAAGCAGCAGCGTAGCCATATCTATAAAGGTTGAACGCGGCTTTATAAACATACGAGACAAGTATGTGAGTTTGATCGCTTGGTTCACCGCCATTTGAAACGAGCCATACGATATTAAGATTATTAAATGTCCAAATAATGCCGAGCGTAATTGCTGGCGCCATCACAGGTCTTAAAAATGGCACGGTTATATTTTTAAATTTTTGCCAAGCCGATGCACCATCGATGTCAGCCGCTTCATAAAGCTCACTTGGAATGCTTTGCAATCCTCCGAGAGCGACGACCATCATAAACGGAAAGCCAAGCCATACATTAGTGATGATACACGCAGTAAATGCCTCAAAAGGTCTCAAAAGCCATTCAACGGGTGACATGTTAAGATATTTAGCGATGAAAATATTTATCGCACCATATTCGTAATTGAACATGCTTCGCCATGTCAACGCAGTTATAACTTGTGGGATCGCCCACGGCAAAATCAAAAGCGTTCTAAAAATGGGTTTGAACCTAAGCGATTTTCTGTTTAAAAGCAAGGCGAGAAAAACTCCTATCGTAACATGGAAAATTACATTCACAAAAGTCCATATAAGGGTTTTTAAAAACACAACATAGAATGTATTCTCCGTGAAAACCTTAACATATTGTCTAAAGCCAATTATCTTCCAATCTCGAAAATGCCGTAAACTCATATTCGAAAAAGAAAGAACGATATTATAAAAGAAGGGATAAACGATGACGCCAAACATTATCAACAAAGCGGGAAGCAAAAATACAAGTATGAATAATGTTCTTCTATTCATTCATTTCCTCAATCTTTTTTACCGCAAGTTGCTGCATTTTGATGGCTGCTTCCTCTGGGGTCATTGTTCCGCCAAGGACCGCTTGATAATACGGACGCATCGCATCCCATATTGCCCTAAGCTCGGGAACAACTGGCATTGGCCTCCCAACTTCAGCTTGCCAAATGGAAGATTGAACCAACGAATCACTTATCACAATTTCATTTTCTAACGCTTTTTTATGTGTCGGTATCGTGCCAAGAGATTTTGTGAGCTCAAGTTGAACTTCCGCGCTGACAAGATATTTGAACAAATCAAGAACGTATGGCAACTTTTTTTCATCAACGTTTACATTAATTAAATAACCCTTTATTGAAACCATTGGAGCTGGCCAAAGCCCCGTAGCTTCAACCTTTGGAATTCGAGTTATTCCGAATTTAACACCTGCTTTCTTGTATCCGCCGATGGACCATGGACCATTTATAAGCATCCCAGCCCGTCCCTCTTTAAACAACGCATCAGCAGTATTGTAATCACATTCCCTCGGAATAATTTTGTATTTATCCCTTAAATCGCGAACAAATTTCAATGCTTGCACAGTTGCCTCAGTGTTCAAAGTCGGATTCCCCGCAGAATCCATCACCCACCCGCCAAATCCAGTTAAAAATGGTATGAAGAAAAAAGGCTCAGTATAATTCCAAACAAGACCATACTGATCGATCTTTCCATCCCCGTCAAAATCTTTTGTTAATTCCTTTCCAATTTTAATTAATTCGCTCATCGTCTGGGGTGGCTTCTTGACAAGTTCCTTGTTATACAAAAGAAAAAGGTGATTCCCAATTTGATCCCCGATTTGATAAAGATGTCCTTTATACCAAAGCAACCCCCGATGATCGAACTGATTTAAAAAGCTTGTGTCAAAAATTTCCTCAAGTGGTCTAATAATTTGAAGCAATTCAAAAGGTCCAACTTGATCGCTTGGTCCATAAACTATGTCAGGTCCCTTTCCAGCTATTGCGGATATGATATATGCTGATCTAAGTTCCTCCGTCTCTTTATACAAAACAATAACTTTTACATTTGGATGATGCTCCATGTATCTCTTTACCGCTTGCTCAAGTATCTCCCGCTCGCCGGGTGGCTTCTGATGCCATATGACGATTCTAACTCTTTCAGGATTATCTTTAGAACATGAGATAAACAAAAAGACTAAAAAAATCGCGACTAATCGAACTATTTTCATCATCAAGGTTGATCTTTTTTATCTCTCAAAATCGGGCTAAATAAAAACTTCGGAATCTCAATCTTATAACCTGCATTTTGCAAAAACTTGTAAACATTTATTAAATGAGTTCTAAAGCCAACATCAAATGGCTCATCCCCACCAAGAGCGTTTTGATCTTTGCCATACCACCAAAACCAGTCACTGCCTTCAGCGGCATAAAGTGATTCCCATGCCCTGTATTCAAAATATCTTCGAGTTTCCAATTTTGGTAAATCCGATGCTGGATTCGGTCGTGGAACTTTCAACTTTTCGATATCTCTTCTAACTTTTAAAAGATATTCCCAAGCTAAATTTTCTTCATCTTCACCGATCCATGTGTCAAAATTAGCGTTTATCCAACTTCCAGCCCAGAGCGGTTCAAGTTCAGCGTGAGATGTAATCTTGTGCGGTTTGATGCCACGCTTGGGATTTCCATAAATCCACTCGCTCATCGTCACAGTTATAACTTGGCCTTCATCATACAATTTACTTAATTTTCTGTAAAGTGCATTTAAAAAAACTTTGCCGTCTTCATCTTTCCTATACCATTCCCATGCATTTTCACCATCAAGTATAACCGTGATCAGCCTTTCATCAGTTGAATCTTCAGGTGCAAAACTTAACACATATCTTATAAAATCATCAGCTGCAATTTCAGGTTCATAGTTTTGATAAGTAAATCCGATGGCATCTGAAAGTTTTGTATCCCTGAAAACAATAAGTAATGATTTCGTTTCGTCCTTCTTGCCGTAAATAGTATCCTCATCAACAAAATATGGATAATAAAAAGGTTGGTTTTCGGGTTTCGATCTTGCTAAAACTTTCTCATCCGTTGCTATCCATCTTATTCCATTCCTCACGAACAGAGAAACAACCTGCTCAGATACGGATCCTTCCGCTGGCCACATTCCTAAAGGTTTTTGCCCGAAAATTTTTTGATAGTATGCGATCGATTTTTTTATCTGAGCATCAGCGTCTTCGGGATAACTAAATCTCTCAGGAAGTTTATCATTGGGTTGAGGCAGCTTCGCTATATCCGTGTCATATATCAAAGGCAAAATTGGATGATAAAACGGCGTGGTTATAACCTCAATTTGACCAGTTCTTTTAACAGGATCATACATCAACTTTTTATGGACTGGAATTACAGCAGATAAAATTTTATATGTCTCAGCAACAATTCGATTGCAATCATCTTCAGTGATCTCTTTTTTCAGGTAATATTTTCCATCTTTTTTCTGAACAAGGTCAGTCAAATCAACTTCAAATCCGTTTGCGAGTTTCACCTTCCCATTTAAGAAATCTGGGTCAAAATTTGAAAGGTAAAAGAAAAATTTAATTTTTCTAAGATCATCCACTGTATATTTAGCGGGATCCTTTTGCTTCAAAGCCTTATACTCTGGAAACCTATCAATCACAACTTCGCTGACACTGAAACAATTCCATGGATTTTTATAAATATAGCCAAGTTCATACTCCGTGAAATTTTTCGAGTCTTTCAGCATCAAATCAATCCATGGATCGACTTTAACATTATCTTTAAAATATCTCTCTGCGTCAATCCTATTCTTTTTAGGATCAAAGTACGGCTTTAATCTCTTAACATAGTATTCACTCAGCTGGTAAAGTAAAGACGAGGTCAAATTTATAGTTACATGGACATTGGGGTATTTCTCGAGCAAGCTCGCCATGTCATAATAATCCTTAGTCCCGTGGGTTCTCACCCATGGTCCTTGAAGTTCGTCTTTTTCAGGATCGAGGTAAGACGGCTGATGTTGATGCCAGATTATGTTAAGGTAGATTCTGTTCGTCTTTGGATAGATATCTTGAGGATTTGGCTTCGCGTCAGGTTCAGATTGTAATAAAATTTTCCAATCATAAGATAAAACAAAGATGGAATTAAAATCCGTGCGATTAAAATTTTCCACTTTAACAGGGTTAGCTGGATCAAGCATCCATTTACCATCGACGATGAATTTATACTGATAAACTCCGGGTTTAACTTTAAATTTTTTCGACCAAATACCGGTTTCATCTTTAGTTAAGAAATCATCAGTTCGCCAACCGTTAAAATCCCCTGCAACTACAACTGATTTCGCATCCGGAGCATACAGTTGAAATACAACATAACCATTCTCAAATCTTGGCTGGGAAAGTAATGGAGGAGCAAGGAAAAGGAAGAGAAAAATATAAAGCATTACTCGATGTGGTTTTATTTTCATTTTATTAAAATCATCTTTCTTACTTCACTAAAGCCATTGTAAGATAAACGATAAAAATAAACACCCGTCGGTAAACCACCAGAATCAAACTTAACCCTATGCCTTCCAGGTTCGAGTTCTCCATCAATTAAAACTTTAATTTCTCGACCCAATACATCATGCACCACAAGCCTAACTTTAGCCCTTTCAGGTATGTCAAATTCAATAAATGTTGAGGGGTTGAACGGATTTGGGTAGTTTTGATAAAGTTTGAATTTTCGTGGAATAAATTCGCCCATACCATCTTTTACGGAGACGATCGGCGGAACTGAAACAGTATCGCGTGTTAAAGAAATGGTAAAGACAGCTGAGCCATAAGGTTCAAGTGTTACAGAGATATTTTGCAATGCGTCACCATTAACGATAGAATAACTGTTTGAGAACAAGTCATTTAAATAATAATTTTGCCCTGGCTGAATTCCACCCGTAAACAGGACATAATCTTTGACATTCAAATTAACAGTTTTGGCATCTGCTGAAAGATTAACGATAACGAGTCCATTTTGATTTTCATATTTTTTCACATAGGCGTAAACTCTTGGATCATTTGTACTTATCATTTGATGCTCTCGACCTCTAAAAGCGGGGAATTTATCCCTTATAAATGCAAGACGCTGATAATGGGATTGCAAGATTTCTTTATCAGGATCATTCCAATTAATTTTAAACCTTCTGCCTTCGAATTCATTCATCCCATTTCCGAAACCAACTTCTTGACCAGCATGAACAAGCGGAATCCCTGGAATTGTAAATAAAATTGTCGCAAGTGGTTTAGTTCTCCTCAAATCACTTTGATAAATAAGAGCAATTCGAGTTTCATCTTGATTTTCCATGTATCGCAGATATTGAGAATTTGGACCAGGATAATACCCATAATTTGTCGCCCTGTCGTTAATTTCATTTAAGCTCAACGAGTAAGCATTTCTAAATACATTCCACATATTTCTATCATAAGCAGCATCAACTCCTCCACTGCTGTCTGCATAAATCACTTCCGTTCCCGGTCCAGTTCCCGCAGCTTCTGCAAGAAGCAGAATGTCAGGTTTTACATGTTTTAAAGTGTTTCTAATTGGGATACCAAAGTTCTGTTCACCATATCTTCTTTGTGGTCCCCAGTAAACATCAAACCTAAATCCATCAACCCCAACATCTTTCACCCACCACTTCAACACATCAAGCATATAACTTCTTAAATCAACATCAGACCAATTTAAATTTGCAAGCGTCCAATCGGCATATCGAACATAAGCTGAATCAGGTGCGTAAGATTGGGGTAATTCTTCATTATGTGCAAAAATCTCATGTTGGACAAAATCCCAATAGGGGGAATCCAACCAATATCTTCTAATGCTTTGGATCCACGGATGACCATCTGCAACATGATTTGGAGTTATGTCAAGGATAACCTTTATCCCGAGCGAATGTGCTTTGTTAAGAAATTCTTTAAAATCATCCATTGTCCCATATTCAGGTGCAATTTGATAAAAGTCCACAATTCCATATCCACCCCCAACAGCGTCAATTGTATACTGATTTTTCATTATCGGCATCAGCCAGATCACATTATATCCCATTGATTTTACATAGTCAAGCTTTTGTGTAGCTGCTTTTATCGTGCCTTCTTGAGTAAAAGAGTGCAAGAAAACTAAATACATTCTCGCATTTTTAACCCAAGATGGATTATCCGCATAACCCGGAAGATAAACGCTGCCATCAGTTCTTATTTCGAAATAGTTCCTTGTAGTGTCAGCATTTCCAGCCGGATCGCGAGCAATGAGTGTAAAGTAATATTCACCGGGCTTAGACGGTTTTGAAATAGTTACGCTTGCTGTGGTCGAACCATTTACACCAGGAATAATTTCTGGATTTGTCGAATCAGCAAACCAAACAAATGTCAAAGGATCAGAATCCGGATCTGAACTTTCACTTGCGTCAAGAATTATATTCGAACCGCTGACAGAAAATTTAATTTTTGCAAATGGTTTATGTTCAACGATTCTATAAATGTTAACTTTATTTGAATAACCCGATTTGTTTCCAATTGTTGCTTTCACTTGAATTATGTTATCACCCTCAACCAAATTAACAGGTACAGAAAATTTCCCACCAGACGCACCAAATGTTCCTTTATTACCATTGATGAAAACTTCAACATATGTTACCTCATTTGCAGGAGTTCCATCCTGATGTGTTATCTCACCGCGAATCGTAATTGAAGTTTTCCGCGTCTTCCTCGGTTGAGTTGTGATCTTGACGATTGGAACACCGCTCATATCAATCCCAATTTGCGATGGCGTTATCCCTGCAAAGCCACGACCCTCATTATCAATTGAAGCAAGTATTGGACTTGAACCGACGATATAGTAACTTAAAATCTTTCTCTGAATCGCATCGTCAATGAAAGCAAGATCAAAAACCTTCGGATTACCATTTTGATCGTTTCCTCCATTTGCAGATGTAATCTTTACAGCAGTACCGTTCGCATCAATAAGAAATGAATAAATCGCATAATAAAGCTTCCCACTAAACGAACCAAGATAGTTTATAATCTCATCAAGTGTAAGATAGAATTTAAGCGTGTCGGATGTTATGGAAGCATTCGCATTATAGCTAATGTTTCTAACTTTTGTCAATGGGTCAGCCTTTGTATAAATCGCATTAAATCGCTGATCATTAACACCTGGAGCAGATATAATGTAAACTCCACGATCGCTGAAATCTGGAATTTTAATCTCTGCTGAAAATGGATCAGGGATAAAATTGTCAATTGCACTGTTTATTAAGAAAGCAATGGATGTGTTTTGAGTTATATCTCTAAGTTTTATCGTAAAGAAAATTGTATCCCCTGTTTGATTGGCACGGGCGTTAAATTCTTGTATATCACATGAACCAGGACTAAATCCATTGGGGTAAACATAATCACCATCCCCCAAATCATCACCAGTGTTATCAACATAATGGAATCCCGAATTGGAAGGATAAACCCCAAATGCTGAATAAGTTACCCCATAATTGCCATCTTTATCGCTTGCTTCAAATTTTAACTCATGCCTTCCATGTGTTAAGTTATTAATTTGCGCCGTAACTGTCTTGGTAACTGTGTCGTAGTTTGATTGAATCAAAACCCCATCAAGATAAACCTTTACACTATTTGGGTTAATACCTTTCTCCCTTGAACTATCAAAAACTTTCGCGATCACATTAATTGAGTTAACTGTATCAGAGTAAATCTTTCCGTTCGGCGGATTTAAAACTTTAAAATACGGCTTCAATATCCGGCTCACATAAGCAACCGAATTTCCATAAGTCCCCCGAGTCACAGGATTATCCGGATCAGCAGTCCATATTGATCCATTAAGATAAAACTTATACTCATATTCCCCCTCGGTTAATCTCAAAGTTTTTGTCCACACACCGCGAAGTGAATCGTATTGCATCGGGTCTTCCCCCCAATTATTGAACTCACCGCGTAAACTAACCGAGGTTATATTTCTGTAGGAATTTCTTGAACTTCTCGGGTCAAATATAAATTCATATTCAGCCTGATAAATTCTATATGTTACATCAACAGTAAAACGCGAGGTATCAGAAGCAGTTTTACCAGTTGATGTTTTAACTTCAAGTTTTATAAAATGCTGACCATTTGAAAGAGGTTGAGATGGAGTATAGCTAAACTTTTGATTTCCCGGATTAAAATATGTAATTCCATTTGGGACAAGAACATTATCTATATAAAGATTAATCTCTGAAATTGTCGTACTGGATGAATAAAAAATATAAGCTGAGATCTCCGGTTGATCGCGATTCGTTATCGTGCCATGCTTTGGCAAAAGGTGGAAAACCATCGGATCGGAAACGATGAGAATTGAATTGTTATAATTCGAATAATTAACTCTTGGGTTGTTTGGATCAGTTATCCATGTCTCCCCTTTGCCATCGCCGTTTCTATCTTCGACAAATTTATATTCATGAATTCCAACGCCGAGATTTTGAACTTTATACCAGACACCATTACTAGCATCGTAACGCATTCTAAATGTTGTATCTGAGACAATTCCATTAACATTATTTCCCCAATTGTTAAATGTGCCAGCCAGAAAAACAGAATTTACAGGGGTTTGTGGTTTATAATAAAATGTCACAGGGACAATTTGTGAGAGAAGAGATTGAGCGAAGATTAGAATAAATATAAAAATTTTGAGCATAAAGGTAATTTCCCCTATGTTTTGGTTTTTTAACTCACCCCCTAACCCCCTCTCTATCGAAATAGAGAGGGGGAACTAAAGGGGTGAGTTAATTAAACAGATTCAATAAAGTTTTTTATCCGTTCTAAAACTAATTCAATATCAAGCAGCTCTTCATTTTTTATCCTCAAGACTTTTAATCCCATACTGTTAATGATGTAATCTCTCATTTGATCTCTATCTTTCTGAGAATCGTGCACCTTCCCATCAAGCTCTAAAACAATTTTCTTTTCCGCACAATAAAAGTCGGCTATAAAAAAGTGAAGCTTATCGTTGCAAATATATATTATTGGGTGTTGCCGCAAAAACTTCAGTCCTAAAAATTTTCTGCCTCGCAAAATTTCCCATAATTTTCTCTCCGATACCGTCTGCTGTTTTCTTAATTGCCTTGCTATTTCAATTATTTGCTTTTTAGTCATTAAAAGCAACCAATTATTCTTTAAGCTTCCCGGCTCAATTCAAATAAATTTAAATTTTACTCACCCCCTAACCCCTCTCCAAGAACTTAGAGAAGGGAAATCAAGGGGGTGAGTTTAAAACTTTTAGCATCTTAACCCCCTCTCTAAAAATTTAGAGAGGGGGATTAAGGGGGTGAGTTACTTCACCAGCATCATCTTCTTAACAGCGGTAAATCCACCAGCTTTCAATCTGTAGAAGTAAACACCACTCGCAAGATTTCCAGCGTCAAATTTCAATTCATAGACACCTGGCTTCTGTTCCTCATCAACAAGTGTTGCAACCTCTTGTCCAAGAATATTGTAAATCTTCAATGTGACACGCTCTGTATTCGGTATGCTATATTTAATCGTTGTGGTCGGGTTAAATGGGTTCGGATAGTTTTGATACAAAGCGTATGTCAAAGGAATCTCATCTGTTTGCTTAACACCTGTGAACTTGTTCACGATCTTAACTGTATCTTTGAAAGCACCCAATCCTCTCTGTCTTCCAAATTTAACAACCTCAAGTTCATTTACCGCCTTTGTACCCGGTTGATCTGGCATATCATCAAGGAACAAGAGATGATCCTCTTGGAAGCCAGCCTCATTGTCAACAGTTCCATTCGCCGCAAACTTAAACTGAATCGGTCCCTTTATACTCCACTTTGGGAATGTCAAAGCGACAGCATAAATTGTATCTCCAGCGACTTTATCTGGATATGCACCATCATCATGCATCCTCAACTTTGAACGATCCCTCGTTGGTTCATCCCAAATCCAGAACAATGGCGGTGTGCTCCCAGCGATGAACAATGAATCGACCCTTGTAATTGGATTGCCACTATTGTCAGTCACTCCTCTCATATCGCAATAGAACCACACCTCAACCCCCTCTGGCTTCTGAACATAACCTTCCGGACCAAGTTTGTTAAAGTAATCCCTTGCAACTTGCTGGGTATCTGCATCAGTAAATGTGTACTTTCTATTTGCGCCTGTTTCCCATCCACCATTTGGAACCCTCGCTTGATTATTTGTCCCAGTCTTGATGTAATACTTGAATTCAATGAAATCGCCAGGTGCAGCTGTAATCGTAACAAACTTCTCCCATACTCCGGGCTCAAGGGTTGACGGGCTCAACGCGTCAGATTCACCCCAACCATTGAAACTGCCACGAACCAAAACAACATCACCGCTGTCTGGATAGAAAATCCCAGCTCCTTGCATTACGCTCATATCAACGCTAAAGTAAAGGGCAACTGGCTTTGCTGGAGCGATAACTTTTCTATCAAATGTCGTCCATCCTAATGTCGTATCTCGTTTTATAGTGACCTCGCGATTCGGATCTGATTCCCACCTTATAACATTGTCGGGGTTATCTCTGGAAGCAATCACGAACTTATAAGCAATTCCGGATGGCGACGGGAATCTCAACCTTCCGGACCAAATCTTATCATTTGCTGGTTCTGGACTGAGAACAAAAGTCCTGCCCCAACTTATATCTCCAAAATCGTTATGGTTTGGCAATTGCGCTCCACGAACTCCAACGACATGTTGTGCTGGGTCAAACTCAGGGATGTTATAAACATAAACCCTAAACCACACATCAATTGAATCAGTTGGCGTATACGGTGGATTTGGTCCAAAACCTTGCTTGCGGAAGAAAACAAGTGGCAATGTCGTATCCGCCGCAGGTATGATTAATGAATGATTGGGACCATCTTCCCAATCCTCAGCATAGAATTTGTACTCAAGCCCCTTCCCTATCATCGTATCTGGAAAATCAATTGAAAGTTTCCAATAATCACCACCTAAATTCGTCATTCTATTTGTGTTCGCACTTGACCATGGACCAAGCAATGGATGTGAACCACGAACCTCAACAAGCGATGAATCCGTCAAAAGTTTCGGCGATGTCGCTGTGTTAACATTAAATGTAACTTGATAAGTCAACTGGAATGAAGCAAGATAGTTGTTTGTCGCAAGAGCGATCATCCTATGACGTACAGGATCGTATACCGCTCTTCCAGTGCCGTTTGCATTTGAGTTACCAGTGATACTATCAGTCACAGCTATTAATTTTGCCTTTGCTGGACCCTCTGTTACATCATAAACATAAAATTTAAAATAAGGACTAGCTACACCAGCACCCATTCCCAAAGTGAAGAAAAGTTTTCTTCCGGAGGCAGTTAAACCCAAATCAGCTGTAGCAGTCCCTGATGTACCCGCAATTTCACCCAATAAGTTTCCACTTTGATCCCATACACCAGCAATTGTTCCAGCACCATTACCCCAAATATTTCCATCTTTATCAATGTCAATGCCAAGTCGTGCACGACCAGTGCCAACGGTGACCGACTTTTCATATGTAAAGTTTACTCCATCGGTTGTTCCAAAAACTACCACTTTGTCATTTCCAGTGCCACTTGCATAAATTTTTGTATTTGTTCCAGAACCATCAACTGCAAATGCGTCACCAACTCTTGCGTTAACTCTCCACGAAACTGCTACTGTCGGCGCAGAGCTTTCATCAGCCCAACGATATACTTTGAACACGGTATCACCACTGGTATTGGTGGACAAATTACACGCATAAATTATCCCATCACTTGTAACATCAATCATATTTAAAGCAAATGTCCCACCACTTATACCTGTTACATCCAATTTCCCAAGGCTATCACCAGTTGCTGCGCTAAGGATTACTACTTTCAATCCATCAGTCCTTGAAACAACATAAACATGATCATTAACAGGATTATAAGCTATTCCGCGTGCCGCATTATCGGTCTGAAGCCAGGACACTACCCCTGCTTTCTTAACCCATACAGGTGAGAGTTTTAACTGCGCAAAAGAAATTGATAGAGCCACAGTGGTGAGAACGAAAAGAATTGCTAAAGTTTTAATCGACCTTAACATGATACTACCCTCCCATTATTTTTGTTTTTCAGAATTAAGTTAAAAGAACGAGGCGAATTAAGCAAGTAAAAATTTCGTTTTTTTAAGTTTTTGCGAATTTGACCTCCACTTTTGTTTTTAAAACTGCAAAGCAATTGCAAAGCTCTGGATGTTCTTTAAAATCCCAAAATCTTGATACGAATAATCAAAACTAAATCCAATCCCACCAACTTTGTAATTTATCCCAACACCAACCGTAAATCTTTCTTGCGAATCTTTTTGAAACAACGACTTATAACCGGCCCTCAAAAAAATCAAATTGCGAAAACTGTATTCAAAACCAATATTCAAACTTTCCGTGTTATCATTCGGATGAAGTGCATCAACCGCAAGCGTCAGATAATTTGTTTCGGTCTTAAAAACATCAATTGAAGCACCAACCCTAAAAAGAAGTGGAAGTGGCCAATTATCAGTTTTAAGCTTTGCACTTATTGCCGGATTATTTCCAGAAGCTCCGGGATCAGGATCATAAATCACAAACAAGTCTTTTCCATCAAGTTGCATTTCAGTTCCAAAATTTGAAATGCTCGCCCCAAGTTTAAGACCTTTAAATTCGGTTATGAACAAAACACCTACATCAAGTGCAAATCCAGTAGCTCTTTCGTTCCACAACTTTTGTTGAATGAACTTTACAGTTCCCCCAACTGAAAATCTATCTGTTAAGTTCCGCGCATAAGAAATGCCAACTGCAATATCACTTGCGTCCCACCTTTCACCAGTTCCTTCCGGGTAATCAATCGTCGTAACTTCTTCCTCACCATAATCAAGTCTTGTGATGCTCACACCAACATAATTATTTCTATCAATTCCAACTGCGATACCGACCCAATCAAAACTTGTCCCGAAAATCCATTTTGTGTGCGAAAGCATTATCTCATTTCTCCCAAGCCTTGAAACTCCAGCTGGGTTCCAATACAGCGCGCTAACATCCCCAGCGAAAGCAGTAAAAGCCCCACCTAAACCTATAGCCCTTGGACCAACCGCTATGCCAAGAAATGGAGCAGCAGTAGTGCCAACTTTAGATTGAGATATAAGAGGAAGGCTCAAAATTAAAATTGCGATGAAGATAAAACAAACTCTTCTCACCATAGTTTAGCCAAACTTTTATTTTATAATTGCAAATTTTCCAGTCTTTTGACCAATCCCTGGAGCGTCAACAACATAGAAATATACCCCATAAGCTGCGTCTAAATTTTCCTTCGTCTTTAGATTCCATGAAACAGTCCCATCCGAAATATCTTTATCATGCTTCAATGTCACAACAAGCTCCCCACGAGATGTAAAAATATAAATCGTTGCACCTGCCGGGACATGTGTGAAATCAATCTTCTGCGGACCTCTACCACTTGAAATTCCAGGCGGAAGTGGCGGTTCCCACCTTTCAGCAACGACATAGGGATTTGGAACAACCCGTATCTTATCAAGCTGTGCCTTCGCAAGTTCAGGATCAATGCGATTCGCGCGAACCTCAAACTCGTAAATATCCCCCTCCCTAAATGGCTTCGTTGTCCTTAATGTTAAAACATTTCCAGCACCTGGCAATGTAAACGCTGAATCTCCCTGAAATATAACAGCCCAGGTAAACGAAGATGTGTTCTGATATGTCTCATAGAAACCAATGCTAATTTGCCTAACCTTTGTAAAGGCATTATACACGTTCACATAAATGAAGTCTATATACTTGTCGTCAGTCAGATTTTTAACTTTAAACTTCACAGGTTGAGCAGGTATTCTAAGCGGAGAATATGCCATTGATGTATCAACAACCTCATCGTAAAATTCAATCCGATAATCAGCCGGATATAACTTGCCTCTGACAGCTCCAGCGCTAAACTGTGTAAATGTAAACTTTGGCATACCCGACCTGTTCCATCCAGATAAACTATCAATAAACTTTATATTCCAGTGATTGTCAAAAATTAATCTCATCCCGTCAAACAAATCCGTCTCACCCTCAAAAATGCGACTCCATTTCACAACTGTATCCGGATTAGATTGATTAGTGATATCAATAACGGAATAAGCTGTTGTTATCCTGTTAAAAGATGAATCCTTGAAAACAACCCTGTAGGTATGATTATCTTTGACTTTAAAAGGATCAAGGACATAAAGATAGATGTTCCCTGTAGCAGGTCCTTCTATATGACGAATGCTATCAGTTCCAGCGGGCAAAAATCCAGCGGATGGAGCATTTGGGGTCACGCTTACAGTATTTTTATCAAAAATCAACTTCCCTGTTGATGTGATTTGAATATATTTTGAATTCTCCGATGGAAAAACCTTTAGTTCAGCATCACCCTTATCATAAGCGACAACCGCATAATAATATGTGACACCATTCTTAACATCTGTATCAATAAATTGATGTTGAATTCCGGTTTCGCTTCCAAGCCAGAACTTAACACCATTGAAATCAAGTGGAAACCACCCGAAAACACTATCTTTAAGATCAAACTGCGCTATCGGTTTATAAAAAACAGGATTTCCAAATCCATCAGTTATAACCCTGGCATCGTTGAAATTTGGATCCGTCGCTTTATAAATTTTATAACCCTCAAAATCATAAGCCTTGTTGACATCTTCACCCTTATTTTTATAAACCTCGGCAAGCGCACGGTCAAAAGATTTTTCAGCGACATTATCCCAATACAAAATAACTTTCCTATCCCCAGCAATTGCCCTTAAAGTTGGTTTCTCCGGAGGTCTCGGGAAGTTATAGTTCGCATCATAAATCCCTTGCATAACTCTTTTATTAAAATACAGATCCTTTAAGTCCTCACCCATAAAAAGTATAAGTGAAAATCTTTCAGTCTGCTTTGATGTCAACGGAAAATATCCAGAACCAGCATCAAAATCAGGACCTTCAACATAACCTGTGATATATTGTTCAGGGACTTGCCAATTTCCAGGGGCAAGACGCCTCCACATCTCTTCGTCATTAGCCATGTTTATCGCTCCAGCTGGAACAAAGAAGTCAAAACTCGTCAGTCCAATTTGATCAGATTCATTCACATCAGTTGCGTCAAAATGCGGTTCCCCAGGAGTTGGACTCCTATCACCCTCACCAAAATCACCTGTCCCAGGAACCCCGTCTGCCCCAACATCATCCCAGTATGGATCCCAATCACCATCGTTATCAATTCCATCATCCCTTCTTTCATCAATCATTGGATCATTTAGACCTCGACCTGTGAAATAGTTCTTATACGCAAGTGGATTTAACTTATCAAAAATCACCCTTCCATCAGCAGTCTTCCGAATTTGTCTATAATGAAGATCAAAGTTTTCATCTATCAAGCCATCAAGGTCATCGTCAATCCCATTGTTTGGGATCTCAACGAGTTCTTTACCAGGCCAAATTACAAACGGAAGCCCAAGAGAGTAAACCGTAATTGTGTCAGTATCGTTTTTGAAAAGCGTATCCAAAGAAACAACTTTTCTTTCGTAAACGGTTTGATAAACTCCATACATCTGTGAATAAACCTTTTTAACCTCAATCAAAACTATTTTATTATTTGGAAAATCGGGATTTGGTCCTGGATCAAACCGTGATAATACCCTGTTCATCCCATCAGGATTTAAAGGAGAAGGTGGGAAATCTTGAGCTTTAAATTTGGGACTGCCTGGATTATTGCTGTCACCATCGTTATCAATACCATCAAAAGGATTGCCCGGCGTTTCAAGAAAACCATATCCAAGGTAACCAACGCTTCCGATCCATTTCGGATTTGAACTTTTATCAATATATTTATCAGCATCCCATGAATATGTCAAGTCCTCAGCAGCATCAAAAAACGACAAATCATCTCTCCATTCGGTATTACCACTCGAACCACCACCAGCGCCAACCCAAGTTCCAACTAAAAATCCAAAAACAGTTCTCCTATAATCTGTTGTGCCTTCATTCGTTATATCATATATCCAAAAAATTCCATCTTCTGCTAAAACATTTGACCACTGCATTCCCCTTACCTTCACAAAAAGCCCGTGCCCCATTCTCGTTGAATCAGTCGAATCGGGTCTGAAACCATACCTTCTATTGTATTTTTCATCGTTGTTATCATCCATGACGAAATAACTTTCCTGGTCCGCATTTGTAATTCCCTTACCAAAATATCCATTCCAAAACGGTTTTCCAGTTGTTGTATCTATCCAATCTGGATGATCAGGCCAAAATGGTGGCCAAGTTTCAGGTAAATGACTCATTGCAACGCCTTTACCAGGTTCTTGAAGAGTTGGATTTGCATAACCTGGAACCGGCTCAAAACCCCAAAACTTTCCTCCACTTCCTGTCTCACCACCCGATGCACCACCAGGTCTATCAACCGGACAAATTACAACTGAATGAACCGTATCAACAACCACCCTTCCAAGCGCTGAATCAAATCTTGGGAAATACAACTCAACCCCGACAAGAATGCTGACATCACCCGCATAACCGTTGTCATCATATTTCCACGCAAGCGGTGGACCCTGATTTGAAGGTTGTGCTATTACCCCCCAATTACCAAATACCGTCTTGACAAGATTACCATTATGTATCCCAACCTTTCGAAAAGTCCTGTCGCCCCTTAACTTTTGAGCAATGGAAACATCAAACGAAATCAAATGAAGGATAGAAAAAAACAGAATTAAACCTAAAATTTTTCTCATGACTTAACTTAATTTTGTTTCAATTATCTACCGAAGAAAATCGTCAACCCAAATTCAATTCTTCTCGGCTCCGAATAAAAAGTTGGGTTTGTAAACCATTCGCCAAGTGGATTCACAAGCTGAACTGGCTGTTGTTTCAAAGCGCTGAGATAATCAAGTGTAAAATCGGGCCTTCCGGTATCGTTGTAAACACCATAGGCATTCTTTGTATCAAACACATTATAAACGCGAGCAAACAAAGAAAGTGTGAAGAACTTAAATTTAATGTCCTTATAAAGCCTAAGATCAACATTAAAAACAGAAGGCTTCTTTTCCGAGTTGATTAAAAGTGTGCCAATGTTCTTCGATTGCCTTGGCGTATACGGTGTCCCGCTTCCATATTGAGCAACAACACTCAAACCCCAACTTCCTGGAATTGAATAAGAAGCAGTTACATTCAATGTGTGTCTTTGATCCCAATCAAGCGGAATTATCTTTACCTCAGGCCATTGCCCACCAAGCCGAAGGCTTCGCGTTTGAGCTGGGTCAGATGCGTTTCCCTTTGCGACTTGAAAGGTATAATCAATTGTCAAAGCCCAATTATTCGAAAATCTTTTATCAAGCGATAAAACAATCCCTCGCACAAACCCAAAGTCTGTGTTCTCATACTTGTTATACCAAGCTGAGCCACCGAATATAAAAATTTCATCGGCTCTTGTCCCAGTTAAGTTTCTTATATCCCTGAAATACCCAGTTAACTCAACCGTTATATCATTTGTGATCGCTTGTTGAACACCGATTTCACCACTTACAGTTTGCTCAGGCTTTAAATCAGCATTCCCAACAAGTCCAATATTTCCCGTCCCAGAACCAAGTTTAAATTCAGGATTTGTGTAAAGATATTCAAATGGCGGAATTTGGAAGAAATGACCGTAAGAAAAATGTATAACTCCACGATCGGTTATCGGAAAAGCAACACCTATTCTTGGACTCCACTGCCACTTTGGCTTCGCACGAATATACCAATATGCTCTTCTATCATCAACTGTTTTGGGAACATCTCCTTCATCTCCATAAATCCCATTATTGTTTGTATCAAAGTACCTATTTTGCGGTTTTAAAGGTTGGTAGATATTTGGATCAGACGGATCAGCAAGTACATGCCAATCGGGATTAAAATAATCAAACCTAACCCCAACATTCAAAATTATCTCGTTAAATTCCATTTTATCCTGAATATAGTATGAAAATTCCTTCGGGTTATTTCTAAATAAGGTGTGTGATGGCTCACTTATATCAGGAATCCTCGTTTTAACATACGGATTCTTATCAAGAATCGGGTCCCTCGCCCTATCTTCGTCAGATAAATCAAGATAAAACCCCTCAAAATAAATAGTATGATACCTGAACTCAACCCCGGTTTTCATTTGGTGAACTCTTGTAACCTGCGATGTTAAATCAAACTTTGCAACATATGTGCCAGTATTTCTATAAAAATGATCCATTTTCATCCCACCGGCAATAAAACTGTAAGGTCCGGGCTGAAGCAAAAGCTTAGGATGAACATATCTGGGATCGTATGGATCTTGAAAAACATAGTGTCTATAATCTTTGAAAAAGTATGAAAAACTCATTTGATAAAATGTCGTTTTGCTCAGCGTGTGATTTATCGAAAAGATGTTTGTAATCCCTTTATGAAAACGATTCAAATCACCGTCAGGGTTATACTTGAAAGCAAAATCAAAATTCCGATATTTCATGTATTCATACATGTAGTTATACGAAACCTTAAATGTCGGCGATAGATAAAATGTAAATTTGCTCTGCAAAAATATCTTTCTATTCCAATTCATCGGGACGAACGCGCTATCTCCAAATCCTTGTTCTGGATTTAAACTTATGATCCACTTGTTAGGATCAGGGTCGCGATTGTCAACTATGTTTTCCGGTTTAAACTTCCTTACTCCATAAAGCCATCCCCCAAAGTAAATCCATCTACCATTGAGATAAAAGAAAAGCTTATCCTTGATAACTGGGCCACTTAAATTCCCCTCAAAATTTCTAATTGACATAGGCTGAAACTTACTTAAACCAGTAAATATATTCGTATGAGCCGTGGCATACCCACCAAAATAGGTGGTGAAACTCCCATTCAAACTGTTGCCCCCATCCTTTGTAGCTATGTTTATAATTCCAGACATCGCCTGCCCATATTCCGCATTGAAAGCACCACTCACAAGTTGAAGCTCTTGGATCGATTTCCTATCAACTGAAATGACAGTGCTTCTGTCGTAAACATCTGTCACAGGAACACCATCAATCCAATATGCCACTTCCACTCCTACCACCACGAATATGACCCGCAACAACCCCAGCCTGCAATTCCAAAACTTCTTGAAACTCAGTGATAGGCAAGGCTTCTATTAACTCACTTCCAATTATAGCCGTCGAAGCAGTCAAATCTTTTTGCACAAGTGGTCTTTCAGCAACCACCACAACCTCTTGACCAAGCTCAATAACTGTTTGCTCAAGTTGGAAATCAAGTTTCGTGGTAAGATCAATCGAAACTTTTACACCTTCCTTTACAACCGTTTTATATCCAACTGCAGATGCTTTAACTTTATATACACCTGGTGGAACATTTATTATAGCATAATTCCCGTTTAAATCAGATGCTGCACCAAGGTATGTTCCTTCAATTATTATGTTTGCCCCGACTATTGGTTCCCCGGTTTGAGCATCTGTTACTCGCCCCGCTATCTTCCCTGTATTGCCACCTAAAACAATCGCAGGAATGAGAAGAGCGATAAAAAATTTTTTAAAATTCATGATAACCTCATTCTTTCTTTAAGGGCAACTGTTTCTTATAACTAATTCAGGGGTGAACTTTATATGCTCCGGCTTCGTTTTTTTATTATTTATTCTCTCAAAAAGTTTTTCAACCGCTATGACCCCCATTTCATACATTGGCTGTCTTACGGTTGTGAGCCCAAAATCTTTGGCAAGCTCTATATCATCAAAACCAATGATCGAAACATCCCCCGGAACCTTTATCCCATTTTCGTTTAAAGCTTCAATAACTCCAATCGCCTGAATATCACTTGAAACAAAAATAGCGGTTGGAAGCTTCCTGCTACGACTCAAGAGCTCCTTGCAAGCATAATATCCTGCCTCCCTATTAAATCCATCGAGCCTTGTATCTTTTGTCTCAATAAAAAATTCCTCGTAAAATTTTTTGCCATGATCAATAAGAGCCTGTTTAAATCCCTCAAATCTTTGTCTTGCTGGAACGCTTTCAAGCCGTGCAACAATCATCCCAATTTTTTCATGTCCAAGTTCAATTAAATGCTTAACAGCAATGTAAGCCCCTTTAAAATTGTCAACAGTAATTGAATCAAACTTGGGATGGAAGGTATCAACAAGCACTATTGGAATTTCTCGCTGAATGAAATATCTCGTATATGACTCGGGAAATTTCATCGAGAAGAAAAGAACACCATCAACTTTCCCACGATGAGTGCTCTTTTGAATATAATATTCAACTTGCGTCGCAGGATCATTAACCCCGTAAAGAACAAGGTCAAAACCAAACTCGGATATTTTGCTTTGAACCCCGCGAAGGACCTCAATGAAGAAATAGTTAGTAAAAAATGGAATTACAGCTGAAATTGCGTATGCTTTTTGCTTTGCTAATCTTTGTGC
>NZ_CZVS01000005.1:0-43618 GCF_001535985.1 Candidatus Kryptonium thompsonii
ATTGTAAACGCAAAATTTTCAGGCTTTTTCTTAAAAAATTCAATTTTATCTATCAACCTAGATTTAACTTTCTCTGCGTCTTCAAGCGTTATAACAGCAGTTTCGAGCATTGAAACCAAAATTCCACCCGCAATTAAAAGCAAGGAGATTATTAATGGCATAAACTTAAACTTTGTTAAAACTGTTTGTTAATTTAACTAAATCTTCAAGCTTCTGCTTCGCTCTGCCAGAATCTATCGCTTCTTCAGCCATTTTAATACCTTCATAAATTGAACTTGCGAGACCAGACACATAAATTGCAGCTCCAGAGTTAAGCAATGTCACATCTCTATGGGGACCACTTTCACCATCAAGAATTTTTCTTATTATCTCAGCGTTTAATTTCGCATCTCCCCCGAGAATCAAATTCAAATCCCATCTTTTCAACCCAAAATCTTCGGGGACGATCTCATATGTTTTGACTTCGCCATTTTTTAATTCAGTTATTTTCGTAGCTCCAGCAATTGAGATCTCATCAATTCCACCAGTCCCATGGACAACAAGAGCATGTTCAGAAGCAAGTTCTTTTAAAACAAAGGCAATTTTTTCAGTTAAATTCTCTGAAAAAACCCCAATAACTTGCTTTTTCACTCCTGCTGGATTGGTAAGTGGACCAAGTATGTTAAATATAGTCTTTATCCCAAGGGATTGCCTCACAGGAGCTGCGTATTTCATCGCCGTATGATAGAAAGGGGCAAATAAAAAAGTTATGTTTATCTCCTCAAGACACTTTTTTGCTTGCTCTGGTGTCAACTCAATGTTAACACCTAATTCTTTCAAAACATCGGCACTTCCACATTTGCTTGATATCGATCTATTCCCATGCTTTGCGACCTTAGCCCCGACCGCGCTGGCAATAATTGCAGAAACCGTTGATATATTAAAAGTTCCGACGCCATCTCCCCCAGTTCCGCATGTATCTATCAAATTCTCATCTTCAAAATCAACTTTCACCGCCTTTTCTCTCATTGCCTTAGCGCAACCAGCTATCTCGTGAGCTGTTTCCCCCTTCATCCTCAATCCAACAAGAAAACCAGCTATTTGAACTGGCTCAGCCTCCCCCGACATTATCTGTCGCATAGCAAAATATGATTCCTCAAGGCTTAAATCTTCATTTTGAACAAGCTTTGCAATTGCATTTTTTATCATAAGCCTTACAAATTGAAAATTTTTTTAGTAAGAATTTAAACTTAACGATTCAAATTATCAAATTTCATCGACGGTTTTCAAATCATCTCAAATTGAACTAAAAGAATCTTTTGGCTATATTTACACTGAACTA
This sequence comes from Candidatus Kryptonium thompsonii, assembly GCF_001535985.1. Classification (NCBI taxonomy): domain Bacteria; kingdom Pseudomonadati; phylum Candidatus Kryptoniota; genus Candidatus Kryptonium; species Candidatus Kryptonium thompsonii. Next base: position 1,322 of record NZ_CZVS01000005.1, read on the forward strand.
ACAAAACCTCGGTTTAACAAAAAGTAAAAGGACATATCAAATGCACACCGAAAGCAACACCATGAAAGCAGTTATCAAACCAACCCCCCACCCCCAAAAGGATTGGGAAAAGGGACTGATACTTACCGAAGTTCCCATACCCCAAATAACTGACCCAAGAGAAGTAAAAATTGAAATCCTTGCGTCAGCAATTTGCGGAACAGATGTTGGAATTTACAACAGCAAACAATCATTGAAAGATGAAATGCTCTCAAACACGACACCTTATGTAATCATTGGACATGAATTTGCAGGTAAAATTGTTGACGCTGGTGACATAGCGAGAAAACATCTCGCTGGTCTATTAATTGTAAAATCCTATGAAGACAAAACTTTATCTGACTTTATCGGGAAAAGAAATACCGATGAACTTGCTGGTGATCCCGATTTGATCAAGTTTTTAAATGAAAATTTTGTCGTCTCAGCAGAGATGCATATAACTTGTGGAAAATGCTACCAATGTAGAATTGGACAAAAACATGTATGCCAAAACACGAAGATAAAAGGGATCCACGAAGACGGTGCTTTCACAAAATATGTTAAAGTTCCAGCTGAGAACATAGTTTTATTTAGAAACGGTGAGCTTCCCGTAGAAATAATCGCATTCATGGATGCGATTGGAAACGCAGTCCATACTGCACAATCCGTTAACTTAATGGGACAAACTGTGGCGATTCTTGGATGTGGGGTCCAAGGGTTAATGGCAACAGCAATTGCAAAAATGAGCGGTGCATCAAAAATTTTCGTTACAGACGCATCAAAACCTGGAACCAGCGCAACTCACGAAAAAATTGTTGAGAAAAGATTTTCAATTGCGAAAAAATTTGGAGCTGACTTTTGCTTCGATGTCGCAATCCCGGAGGAAAGAGAGAAATTCATAAAAACTGTTAAAGCAGAAACCAACGGAACGGGCGTTGACATAGTTTTTGAAATGTCAGGAAATTACAAAGCCTACCAAGACGCATTTGAAGTTATAAGAATGGGCGGAACTATATCACTTCTTGGATTGCCTGAGGGAGATGTAAACATCGATTTTTCAAAAAATGTGATTTTCAAAGGAATCACAATTCATGGCATAATTGGAAGGAAAGTTTTTGAAACATGGGAGATAATGCGTTCAATTCTTAAATCAGGACTTGCTGAAAAAATTCTCGAAGCAGGATTTATCACACACCAATTACCACTTGAAAAGTTTGAAGAGGGCTTCAACGCCATAAAAAATGGGGATGGTTTAAAAGTGATTTTAAAACCTTAAAAACAAAATCGTTAGCATAAAGATGAACTACACACAAATTTTAACTCAAGAACTAAACAGATTACAGGCGACAAAAACATTTAAAAAAGAAATTCCATTGCTGAGCGAACAAGGCGGGATCGTAAGGGTTGACGGAAGAGAAGTCATAATGCTTGCATCAAATAATTATCTCGGACTTGCTTCACACCCAAGAATAAAAGAGGCAGCCATCCGTGGAATTAAAGAGTATGGTTATGGCGTCGCATCCGTTAGATTTATCTGTGGAACTCAATCAATTCATAAACAACTTGAGGAAAAAATTTCAGAGTTTGTCGGTGCCGAAGATACAATTCTTTTCTCGTCATGTTTTGCTGCAAATGAAGGATTTTTCGCTTCGCTCGTAAATGAAGCGCTTGGATATGAAAATTACAAAGATGTCATCTACAGCGATCGATTAAACCACGCTAGCATCATCGACGGAATAAGATTATGCAAGCCAGAGGTTGTCGATAAAAAAGTTTATCCACACGGCGACTGGAAAACGCTCGAACAAATGCTTGAGGAAGACAAAGATAAAGATTACCGCTTCAGAATAATTGCCACCGACGGGGTTTTCAGCATGGAAGGAGATATGGCACCACTTCCTCAACTTGTTGAACTTGCAAAAAAATACAACGCAATTTTATTCGTTGATGATTCTCATGGACTTGGAGTTATCGGAAAAACAGGAAGGGGAACTACGGAAGAGCTTGGCGTATTTGGACAAGTTGAAGTTATCTCTGGAACCCTTGGAAAAGCAATCGGAGGAGCAGCTGGCGGTTTCATCAGCAGTAAAAAAGAAATGATTGAATATCTCAGGCAAAAATCAAGACCTTACACATTTTCGAATTCGCTCCCACCAAGTGTCATCATGGCAACGCTTGAAGCAATCAAAATGCTTGAGGAGGATACTTCGTTAATTGATAAACTAAGAGAGAACACTGCATATTTCAGGCGTGAGATTAAAAATCTCGGTTTCAAGATAATTGACGGAATTCATCCAATCGTTCCAATAATGCTCGGCGAAGCATCGCTTGCAATGGATATGAGCGAAGAATTACTAAAAGAAGGTGTATACATCAAAGGTTTATGGTATCCCGTGGTTCCAAAGGGAGAAGCAAGATTAAGAGCCCAGATCTCAGCCGCATTATCAAAAGATGATCTCGATAGAGCACTTGAGGCATTTAAAAAAGTCGGGAAAAGATTGGGAGTGATTTCATAAATCAACTCACCAGGAGCTGGCTTACGCCAGCTCCAAAGTTATCTTTTAAACCAATCCCGTCCGACTCACAGAAATTTTGGAAATATCTAAGGGCAAACAGAGGGGAAATATCATCTGGTAGGAAATATTCCTGTGCCCCTGCTCTAAAAGTGATCATCGGCGTGGGAAAATCTTGACAAATGTGAGCAAGTTTTATATATTAATTACAAGTCGACAAGATTTTGGGTTTACAAAATCAAAATTAGGAGGTGAAAATATGCCTTTAAAGGTACAGAAAGTCGCCTTGTGGAGCGGGGAAATCGAGGACAAACCAGGAACGCTTGCCAAGGTATTAGAACCATTTGCCCAAGCAAAAGTTGACTTACAAGTTGTTTTGGTTGAACGCAACCCTGCAAAAGCGAATTTTGGCGTTGTTTATCTTGGTCCTGTCAAGGGCAAAAAAGCAACTGAAGCTGCAAAGTCTGTGGGCTTTTCTGAGGTATCCACTCCCGTTGTGCTCCGTATCGAAGGTCAAAATAAACCAGGCTTAGGACACTTGATGACTAATGCTTTAGCAGAAGCGGGGATTAATTTGTCTTTCGTGAAGGCTTCAGTTTTGGGCAACAAATTTGTTGCTTTCTTTGCCTTTGACAACGATGCCGATGCTAAAAAAGCATCGCGTATTTTAAGCACACTTAAACTCCCAAGAGGCTAAATTAAAACTTTCACCAGATTGATATTGTTCTATTGTAATCCCAAAACAACCTTGGCGCCTTAAACATCAAAAGTGAACGAATAGGTTTATCTATTTCTTGTGGCGATGCGAATTTGTTCATCGCATTTGGCAAATTTATGTCCCTTTATTTCGTTTATTTTTAATCCCTTTAACCTAAAACAATTCACCATATCTCGACTTAAAAATTTGCAACAAAAAAATATCTTTAAAAATTGAACCTTAAATCAATCGAAGAGCTTAACCATATAATTATAAACTGCCACAAATGTCCTCGCCTTGTCAAATGGCGTGAGAAAGTAGCCAAGGAAAAAGTAGCAAGATTTAAAAATTGGGATTATTGGGGGAAACCACTCACAGGATTTGGAGATCAATCCGCTCAACTTTTAATCGTTGGACTTGCACCCGCTGCACATGGTGGAAATAGAACTGGAAGAATGTTCACAGGGGATAGAAGCGGCGATTGGCTTTACAAAACACTTTACAAATTTGGATTTTCGAACCAACCTGAATCGATTTCAAAAGATGATGGTTTAAAACTTAACAACTGTTACATCACCGCCGTCGTCAGATGCGCCCCACCTGAAAATAAACCAACATCACAAGAGATCAAAAACTGCAATGACTACCTAAAAAATGAATTAATGCTTCTAAAAAATGTAAAGGTCATCGTAACGCTCGGGCAAATCTCGTTCGCAACAACTATAAAAACTTTGATTGACATTGGTTTTGAGAGAATAAACGGCAATTCGAAATTTTATCACGGCAATGAATTAACTTTTCAACGGGATAAGAAAAAAATAACCCTACTTTGTTCATATCACCCAAGCCAAAGGAATACTTTCACAGGAAAATTGACCGAAAAAATGTTTGATGAAATTTTCACTCGTTCCAAGGAACTTATAAAATAAAAAACCCCGACATATTTGTCGGGGCTAAAGATAACAAACATCAAGATCAATTCTCAAGACTCTTTTAAGGCGTTTATCAGCTCCTGAACCATCTTCTTCGCATCTCCAAAAAGCATCAAGGTATTATCCGCTGCAAATAATGGGTTCGGTATCCCAGCAAATCCCGGCGCTAAACTTCGTTTTATTACGACAACTGTTTTTGATTTATCAACATCAAGAATTGGCATACCCGCAATCGGACTGTTTGAATCTGTTCGGGCAAGTGGATTCACAACATCATTTGCCCCAATTACAATTGATACATCCGTTTGCTCAAATGTTGGGTTTATCTCATCCATCTCTTTTAATTTTTCATACGGTATATTTGCCTCCGCAAGCAAAACATTCATATGCCCAGGCATTCTTCCTGCAACTGGATGAATTGCAAATTCAACCTCAATCCCTTTGGATTCGAGAACTTTCATCAAATCACGAATTGCAAATTGCGCCTGTGAGACTGCCATTCCATAACCAGGAACTATAACAACACGTCTTGCATTTTCAAGTAGCATCGCCACTTCCTCAGGTGAAGCCGATTTCACCTTACCACCATAAACCTTGTCTTCATCAGCACCTGCAACTATCTCACCAAATCCACCGAATAAAACATTTGTCAAAGATCTATTCATCGCTTTACACATAAGATTTGTAAGTATAATTCCAGATGCACCAACAAGCGAGCCAGAAATGATCAAAACATTATTATTTAGAACGAAACCCGTAGCACAAGCAGCGAGTCCTGAGTATGAGTTTAATAAAGAAATCACTACTGGCATATCCGCACCGCCAATCGGAATGGTCAAAAGAACACCAAGAACTGATGATGCCGCTACTAAATACCAGTAATAGCTTATATCTCGCTCAAGTCCAAAGTAAATGCCAAGGATAATAGAAGAAAGTGCAAATAAAATTTTAACAATTTGGTCTCCCTTATATCTAACTGGCCTTTCCTCAATTATGCCCTCGAGCTTTCCAAAAGCTACCAGACTTCCCCAAAATGTAACCGCACCAATTATTCCAGATGCAACTGTTGCGACAGTTTCTTGCGTCCCAAGAGTTTTGTTTAATTGCGTTGCCTCAATAAAAGCAAGCGCAGCAACAAGCGTCGAAGCACCACCACCGAAACCATTAAACAAGGCAACCATCTGGGGCATAGCGGTCATTTGAACCTTAATAGCTAAAACCGCCCCAATAACCCCACCAATTATAAAACCTAAAATGATAAGTTCATAGCTTACAATTGATTTATCCATCAATGTTACAACAATTGCTATCAACATTCCAAGTGCTCCGAGAAGATTGCCTCTAATCGCAGTTCGTGGATGGGACAAACCTTTAAAAGCAAAGACGAATAACAAAGCCGAAATTAAATAAGCAATATTTACAAGTGCTTGTGGCATAGTAAATTTACTTTTGTTTTAATTACGATTTCTTTTCCTTCTGATCTGATTTTGGCTTCTGAAACATTTCGAGCATTCTATGGGTGACAAGAAAACCACCAACGACATTTATAGTTGCAAATGCAACTGCAATTACACCAAGGACAGAAGCAAGCGTCGTGTATTTAGCTCCAGCAGCTATAATTGAACCTATAATTGTGATTCCAGAAATTGCATTTGAACCCGACATCAACGGCGTGTGAAGAATTGGTGGAACTTTTGTGATAACTTCAAATCCAACGATCATAGCCAAAACGAAAATGGTTAACACCGCAATGAATGAATCCATATTTTCTTTTCTAAGTTTTGTTTTTAATCAAAGATTGGGTTTGTTAGTTTTCCATCTTTTGTAAGTAATGTGCTTGATAAAATATCGTCGTTAAGATTAATGTTTATTTCACCGTTCTTAATGAAAAGCATACAGAAATTTGTGATGTTCTTCGAATACATTTGGCTTGCATGATAAGGCACTGTTGCTGGAACATTGACAGGTCCAATTATTGTAACGCCGTACTTTTCAATCACTTCGCCAGGTTTGGTTAATTCACAATTTCCACCTCTTTCAGCAGCAAGATCAACGATAACTGAACCAGGTTTCATATTTTTGACCATATCCTCGGTAATTAATATAGGTGCCTTTTTCCCAGGGACAGCAGCCGTTGAGATGACAACATCACTTTCAGCCACAACTTTTGTCAGCATTTCTCTCTGTTTTCTATAAAATTCTTCTCCCATATCCCGAGCATACCCACCTTTATCCTCAGCCTCTTGAGATTCAAGTCCAAGCTCAACAAATTTTGCTCCCAAACTTTCAACTTCTTGTTTTGTTGCCGGTCTTATATCATACGCCTTCACAACAGCTCCAAGCCTTCTTGCTGTTGCGATTGCCTGAAGCCCAGCAACTCCAGCACCTATAACAAAAACATTTGCAGGTAAAACTGTCCCCGCTGCTGTCGTAAGCATTGGAAACATCTTCGGTAAATGACTTGCCGCAAGCAAAACAGCCTTATATCCAGAGATAGTAGCCATTGAAGATAAAACATCCATACTTTGAGCCCGAGATGTCCTCGGCAAAAGTTCCAGTGCAAAAGAAATCACCCCTTTCTTCGCCACCTCTTCAACCAAGTCCTTCGCAAAGAAAGGTTCCATAAATCCAATTAAAATCTGCCCTTCCCTCATCAAGGCAATATCTTTTTTACCCATTTCGGGATTTGCCCCGAGAGCTCGAACTTGAAGTATAACATCGGCATTTTCAAAAACTTCTTTTCGGGTTTTCACAACTTGCGCCCCTTTTTCAAGATATTCTGCGTCAGTAAAACCGGCTTTTTCGCCTGCTCCTGACTCAATTATAACTTCAGCCCCAATTTTTTTGAATTGTTGAACATTAGCAGGTATAATTGCTACTCTTGTTTCCCCAGGATAGGTCTCCTTTGGAACTCCGATTTTAACCATTAGGTTCTTGTAGTTTATTTTAGATTTTTTGCAACCAAAATTAACAAAAAAATATCGTTTTTCAAAATTTGCCTTAAAAGACCCAAATTCAGCCACTAAGAACTTGATTAATTGTTATAGCGTTTATAAATTTGAGTAGGACTCTTAATAAAGTCGAATTAAAGCCATGATAAAATTTATAAATTTAGTTTTGTGCTTCCTTTTCCTTTACTCCAATTGTCTTGCCCAATGGTATTATTTCGGGAGAAACAAAGTTCAATATACAGAGTTTCAATGGGATATTTTAAAAACTGAACACTTTGACATCTATTATCACCCTGAAATGAAAGATATTGCTGAGCGAGGGGCATACTTTGCTGAAGAAGCTTATGCTGAACTTCAAGAAAAGTTCAACATAAACATCTTGAATAAAATCCCGCTCGTTTTCTACAGCTCCCATCTTTATTTCCAGCAAACAAATACAACTCCCGGATTAATCCCAGAAGGAGTTGGCGGATTTTTTGAATTCATAAAAGGAAGGGTTGTTATACCATTTGATGGTTCACTTTATCAATTCAAACACGTAATAAAACACGAACTCATCCATGTATTTACACTCCATAAAGTTCAACGCGTTCTAAAGGATCGCAAACAGCCGACAGAAAAGATGCCACCATTGTGGTTTACAGAGGGACTCGCTGAATTTTGGTCTACAAAATGGGATAACCAAGCTGAAATGCTTCTAAGAGATGCTGTCCTTAACGGGTACATTGTGCCTCTCTCCGAAATGGATAGAATTTTAGGAACATTTTTGATGTATAAAGAGGGACAAAATATACTCGAATATATAGCTCAAAAATACGGTGAGGAAAAAATTCTTCTTTTGCTTGAAAACTTCTGGAAAGCTAACTCATTCGAAAAAGTCTTTGAATTAACGATTGGGAAAAATTACAAACAATTTGATGAGGAATGGCTCTATCACCTTAAGAAAAAATATTACCCGCTTCTCAAATACAATGACCCACCGAGCGCCGTTACCAAACCACTTGTCGTCGAAGGATTTAATATGAAGCCTGTCTTTTACAGAAATGGGGATAAAAGAGAAATTTACTTTGTCGGAAATATAACGGGCTACACAAATATCTACAAAATCGACCTTGAATCAAAAACAAAACCAAAAATAGTAATTGAAGGGGAACGCTCAGATAAACTTGAGGCATTTCATCTTTTCAAAACAAAAATTGATGTTAAAAATGACAAGCTTGCCTTCATAACAAAATCTGGGGATCATGACGCAATACATATTTACGATCTAAGAAGCGAAAAAATTACGGATATGTTTCAATTTAATTCGCTCGTAATGATAACATCCCTTTCATTTTCCCCTGATGCTGAAAAACTAGCTATAACAGCTATAGATAAGTCAGGTTATAGCGACATTTACATTTTCGATCTCAAGACGAAAAACCTGAAAAAATTAACAAACGATTTTTACGACGACAGAGAAGTTGCATGGTCGCCGAAAGGTGATAAAATCGCATTTATCTCCGACAGAATGAATTTTGGGATCGACGGGAAATATAACATTTTCCTTTACGATGTAAATGAAGATAAAATCGAGTATTTTATCTACGGTAATTTCTCTTGTAGCTCGCCTTCATGGGCACCAGACGGAAGATTTCTCGCTTTTTCTTCGGACATCGACGGGACACAAAATATCTGGGTAATTGACCTTTCACAAAAGAAATTCATAGCCGAACTTGACGGAACATTTAATTTGAACGGATATGAGGAAGTCGAAATAAAACAAATCACGAATTTAACAACCGCTGCTTTTGATCCAACATGGACCGACGATGGCAGGATAGTTTGTGTCGCGCTTGAAAACTTGAAATTTCAAATTAGAATGATTGAGAATGTTTACGAAAAAATTGAAAAGCCAAATTTCGTTCAAAAGATAAACTATCAAACAATTGACAAAAATCACTGGGACACGCCCAAAATTCACGGAATTCAAAAGGTCAATGTAACCACATATCGTGGGAAATATGATCTTGATATAGCACAAAGCCAAATCTCAACAGATCCGATATTTGGAACAGTTGGCGGTGCTGCAATCGCTTTAAGTGATCTTCTCGGAAACGAAAGATATTACATCTTGATTTACAACACAGCACAGACAAAGGACGAAATTCTAAAAAGTTTCAACATTGCAATTTCGCGCGTCTCACTGAGCAAACGAACGAATTTCGCATATGGTATTTTCCACTTAGCTGGGAGAAGATATGATCTTACGGACCCTGATCTTTTTTACTACGAAAAAGCATACGGAGGATACTTCGCACTAAGCTATCCAATATCAGTCTTCAGAAGGGTTGAGGCTAGCATTATGTTAAATCGCTCGGATAAAGAGATACTCTTTGGGGTCAGAGAAAGAAAAGCTATGCTTCTTTCAAACTCGCTTTCTTACATTTTTGATAACTCACTTTGGTCTCCAACAGGACCGATCGACGGCAAGAGATTCAACATAACCCTTGCTTATACCACAGATATACAATTTTCAAATGTCAATTACTACACATTCATTTTTGATTACAGACATTACTTCAGATTATCCACAAGATCAGCATATGCTGTCAGGTTGACACTTTTCTACAATGAAGGTAAAGAGGCGAGAAGATGGTTCATGGGCGGAAGTTGGGATTTGAGAGGATATGAAAGATGGTCAATAAGGGGTAAGAAACTTTGGTTTGTAAGCCAAGAGCTACGCTTTCCGTTCATAGATAAATTTGATATCAAATTCCCATTTGGCGGAATTTTCATAGGTTCAATAAGAGGTGCGCTGTTCTTTGACACTGGAAACGCATGGGACAATAAATATACAGAAACACTCGGAAGCGTTGGGTTTGGAATAAGATTTAATATTGGCGGAGTCATCGTATTAAGATATGATGTTGGAAAAAGGCTTGAAAATAATTTATCAAAATTTCAAAAGTCATTTTTCCATCAATTCTTTTTCGGCTGGGACTTTTAAAACACTTAAATTTATCGCATGAAAAAAATTAGCATCTTTCTCCTACTCGTTTTTGTCTCCTGTTCAGCATTTAAACTTGAAAAAAATATAATCCTTGGGGAATTCAATTGGATTCAATATGGAAATTCACCAGAAAATCTCAATGTTTCTTACTTCAACATATCACCTCCATTTCAACTGACGTGGAAATATAATGCTGGCGCAGGGTTTTCATACGCTCCAATGATTGTTGCGGATGGAATTTTATTTATCGCCACGCTCAATGGAGAAATTCATGCGGTCGACATTGAAACGGGGAAAAAAATAGGCATAATTGAAGCAGAATCCGCCATATCAGCAACTCCCGTGCTTTATAAAAATAAGATTGTAATCCCAACCGCCCACAGTAAAAATACACTTCAAGCACTTGATTTAAATCTTGGCAAGGTCATATGGCGTGAAAAGATTGGTGAAATTGAAGCATCACCATTGTTTATTTATGATAATCTCATCGTTGCAACAATTGACAGCCATGTGATAAACTATCAGATAAAATATGACATACCACAAAAAATCTGGGAGTTTAAAGCATCAAAACCAATTCGTTCATCACCTGCTTCAGATGGAAATGCGATAGTTTTCGGCTGCGATGATGGAAATGTTTATTGCATTGATTTTGAAACAGGAAAATTACGCTGGAAATTTAACACAAATTCCCCTATCTTTGCCCCAGTTTCGATACACAAAGGAAAAGTATTTGTTGGGGCTTTAAACGGAACTTTCTACGGTCTTGATCTTAAAAATGGAGACCTTAAGTGGAAATTTCAGACAAACTCAAAAATTTACGGTGGATGCGCAATTAAGGACTCATTGCTTTTCTTTGGGACAGCCTCTGGAAAATTTTACGCTTTGAGAGAAAAGGATGGAACTGTTCTTTGGACTTTCTCTGCGAAAAGCGTAATCAATTCTGCCCCGCTTGTCTCAGATAATGTCGTTTTCATCGGATCGCTTGACAAAAACATCTATGCAATTGATATCACGGATGGAAAATTGCTTTGGAATTACGAAACTGGTGGAAGAGTAAAATCAACACCTGTCATCTGGAAAAATTTTATCTTTGTAGCTTCAGAAGATAGAATGGTTTATGCTTTTAAAACACAGAGATCTAAATAAGATGATATTTTTGCTTGTCTTTCTTTTATCAATTTCTGCCGATGTTTTCACTCAAGAAAAATATGGGTTTATTAACATAAACACGGAACCGAGTGGAGCTTTGGTTTATATCGATTCAACATTTGTTGGAAGATCCCCTTTGATAAATATGAAAATCAAATCTGGGACTTATACGCTCAATTTGAAATACCCTAAAACAACAGATTGGCTTGAAAAGGATATAGTTCAGAAAATAGAAGTTAAAGAAAACGACACGCTGAACCTTTTTATATCCTTTGAAAAACTTATCAAAATTAACTCAATTCCATTCTCGGCGGATATTTTTCTTGGAGATTCAATAATTGGAACTACCCCAACGATTTTTAAAATGAAAGATTTGCTTGGGAAAAGTTTAAAAATCAGAAAAAAGGGTTATGGCGAAGTTGAAGTTTTCATAGATGGGGGGAGCCGAAATATCGAAGTTAGCCTGCCTCAACAACCAGGCGCTGAATCAGAACTGCGAACAAAGCCGAAAGATAAACTTAAATCCGTCTTACCAATAGCGGGATTAAGTTTGGCAAGCGGAGCGGTCTCGGTTTACTTCAAAATGCAGGCTGATAAATTATATGGCGAATATTTAAAAACAGGGGATCCTGAAAAACTTAACACGGTTAAAACTTATGATAAAGTTGCTGGGGTTACGCTTTTAATTTTCGAATTAACCACAATAGTTGCAATATATATATTGCTGAAGGAATAAAACATTGGTATCAAAAGCGACTCAAATCCATAAACTGAATTAAACGGTGGATTGAATTTTCGCATCTATATGTTTAAATTAAGCAAGAGAAAAAATTTCAGAGGTAAATATGAAAAAGTCGATTTTCATCTTATTTCTTTTGACCTCAACCTTATCTGCGCAACTTCCATTTTTCCGCCCATTTTTCTCAACAACCGAAAGAGAATTCGGGAAACTATTCTTTTATGAAGTTATAAACCTCATAAGCGAAGACACAACGAAAAGTAGAATTGACATAAACTTTAGAATATCAAACGCACTGCTGACATTTGTAAAAAACCCCTTGGATTCACCTTTGTATATTGCAAATTTCACTGTAAGCGTCGAAATCCTTGATAAAGATGGGAGATCGACAGCGAGAAAGATATTCAGAGGTCATAGAGCAACTAATGATTATAATGAAACGACTTCAAAAGACATTTACACTCAGGGGAATTTTCGCTTTGACTTAACACCAGGAAATTATCGTTTGATATTGATCGTCGAAGATGAACAAGCTACGCAGATTTTAAAAAGGGAACGAAACATTAATTTAAAATCATTTAAGCCCAACTCATTTGAAACATCGGATCTTACGATCATCCAAGAAAGCCATACAAATGGAGATACGGTTATTTTAATACCAACCAACATTGGAAACAGAGTTAACTTCGGGAAGGGGTTTGTCGCCTATATTCAATTCACCGATAAACCAGAAACAGTCGAATGTTCCCTTGTTTTTCTTTCCGAATTTGGAAAAAGAAAAGAAATGAAAAAAATTACAATTCAGGGCGATGAAATTAAAAACGACAAACAATTTCTTTTCAAAGAAAATCCTTACGACACAATTTTCACCTATCTTTTAGTTCCAATGCCATCGCAGAGATATTATTCGCTTCTCATTCCATTTAAGGGTGACTCACTTGACCTTGGAGAGTATGAGCTTATAATGTCCGTAAAATTTAAAGACCCTACTGGGAAGGAAATTAAAAAATCATTCACAAAGAAGTTCACCGTTGAATGGATTGATATGCCATTTTCACTTCAAAACCTTGACTACGCAATTGAAATTCTTGAGTATATTGCCACGCCAGATGAAATGGCAAAATTGAGATTTGGAACACAACAAGCAAGGTTACAAAAATTTAAAGAATTTTGGGCAAAGAGAGATCCAACACCGAAAACATTATATAACGAATTGATGGCTGAATACTACCGAAGGGTTGATTATGCGTATATAAATTTCGCAACCTTAAGAGAAAGGGATGGAGCAAGGACGGATAAAGGTAAGGTTTATATACTCTACGGGCAACCGACAAAAATCGAAAGAAAATATACCCCTGGAAGACCGACTGAGGAAATATGGTATTACGAACCCATCAGAAGAAAGTTTGTTTTCACTGATCAGTATGGTTCTTTTAAATTAACATCCGTTGAGACATATGAACCCTAAAATTGCGATCACCGTGGGTGATATAAATGGCATAGGTCCTGAGGTCGCTTTAAAATCAATGGTAAAAAGAAATGTTCTACGCATAGCCAACCCATTTATCATAGCACCACTTAAAATCGTCGAGATTTACTCCAAGCGTTTAAATTTAAAATTTCACATTATGTTTGACGAGGATGATCTTTCAATTGAAGATGGAGTTGTAAATGTTTTGCCGATGAAAAATTTTAAAAACTTTGAAATTAACATTGGCAAACCCACGAAGACATCTGGCAAAATTGCTGGAGAATCCATAAAACTTGCCGTTGAGCTATGCCTTGCCCAAAAAGCCCACGCTATATGTACCGCTCCAGTTTCTAAAAAAGCGTTAAATCTCGCTGGATTTAATTTCTCAGGACAAACAGAGATGATAGCGAAACTTTCGAGCTCAAAAAAATACCTAATGATGTTTGTAAACAGCAAAATTAAACTTGGACTGGTGACGATTCACATACCTCTATCCAAAGTGAGCAAAATTTTAACAAAAGAATTGTTGACCGAAAAAATTGAGATCCTGATTAATTCACTTCGTTTAGATTTTGGTATAAATTCGCCAACTATTGCAATCCTTGGACTAAACCCACACGCCGGTGAGAACGGACTTATTGGAGAAGAGGAGGAAAAAATAATAAAACCAGTTATTCACCGACTTAGCAGAGAAAAATTTTCGGTTGAAGGTCCATTCCCAGCAGATGGATTTTTTGGCGAGAAAAAATATAAAAATTACGATGCGATTTTATCACTATATCATGACCAAGGGCTCATCCCGATAAAACTTATAGATTTTTATAGAACTGTTAACTTTTCAGCTGGACTTAACATAGTGAGAACATCGCCGGATCATGGCACCGCTTACGATATCGCTGGAAAATTAATCGCAAATGAAAAAAGTATGGAGTCCGCTATAATTCTCTCAGCCAAGATCTTCAAAAATCGAATCAAACATAAAAATGAAAATCGTAATAGCCCCTGACTCATTTAAAGGCTCTCTTACATCTATAGAAGCTACACATATAATTTCAAGTGCATTCGAATCGATCCTGCCAAATTGTGAAATCGTAAAAATTCCGATCTCGGATGGAGGAGAAGGATTTGTTGACGCAATTCACTACTCAATCGGTGGCGAAATTCACGATGCGATTGTATCAGGTCCCCTGCCTGGACAAAGGGTAAAAGCCAAATTCTTGATTAAAAATAGGACAGCAGTAATTGAAATGGCTTCTGCGAGCGGGTTAACGCTTGTTCCAAAATCCAAACGCGACCCTAAAATAACCACAACTTATGGAGTTGGAGAATTAATAAAAGAAGCATTCAAATACGATATAAACGAAATAATCATTGGGGTTGGTGGAAGTGCCACAAATGATGGTGGAATGGGTATGGCGACAGCTTTAGGGTATAGGTTCCTTGATAAAAACGAAAAGCAACTAAAACAGGGCGGAATAAATCTTCTCAAATTGAAGAAAATAGATGACTCAGATGTAGATGAACGGATTAAAAAAGTTAAATTTAAAGTTGCTGTAGATGTTTTAAATCCTCTTTGTGGTCCTGAAGGTGCTTCTTTCACATACGCTATGCAAAAAGGTGCACGAAGATCAGAACTTCCAACCTTTGACAAAGCACTTAAAAAATTAGCTGATTCCATTAAAGAAAAATATGGAATTGACATAGGAAATCTTCCGGGCGCTGGAGCAGCGGGAGGACTTGCAGGGGGTCTCGTTGCATTCTGCAATGCAGAACTTGTAAGAGGAATTGATCTGTTCCTTGATCTCGTCTCATTTGATGAGAAAATAAAAAATGCAAACATCATAATAACAGGCGAAGGTAAAATCGACTCCCAAGTTAAATATGGCAAAGCAATTAAAGGAATAATTGAAAGAGCTAAAAATATACCAATTATTGCCATAACTGGAAAAATTGAAGGCGACTTAAAAGAATTAGCCGAAAGCCTTGGGCTGACATCAATAATAACCATGACACACCTTGGAATGAAAGAATCGTATGCGCTTAAAAATGCATCCAAAATACTTTTCGATACATCGATACAAATCGCGAACTTAATAAAAAATCTATGCTCGAACTGCTAAAATCGAAAATACTTGTAAGCGACGGCGCGATCGGAACTGAACTTTTAAAACTTTCAAGCGAAAAAAATCCTGAGATATTAAATCTTAAAAAGCCATCCCTAGTGGAAAAACTTCACATTGATTACATCAACGCTGGCGCTGATATAATAACAACCAATTCGTTTGGAGCAAATCCTGTAAGAATCAAAGACATAAACATATATGAACTGGCTAAAGCTTCAGCACAAATAGCACGGAAAGCTAAAATTGATAATAAGTTTATTTTCGGCAGCGTTGGACCAACTGGTTTAAAACCAACTGATAAAGAGTTCAAAAATATAGATGCTTATTTTTCAGAGCAAATTTGTGGCTTAAATGATGGTGGTGTAGATGCGATTTTAATCGAAACGATGATCTTCGTAGAGGAAATGAAAGCAGCTTATAGAGTTGCCCGAACTGAGACAAAATTACCTATAGCGGTTTCGATGAGCTTTCATTTGACAAAAAATGGATTTCAAACCTACGGTGGCGCTGATTTAAAAACCAGCGTTAAAGAGATGTTAAACCTTGGAGCTGAAATTATCGGCGCAAATTGTGGAAATGGATTTGCCGAAATGACCACACTTGCTGAAAAGTTAAAATCCATCATAAGTGAAACTTTCATCATTATAAAACCATCAGCTGGAACACCAAAACGAATAAACGATAAATTAATTTACCCAGACACACCAAATAGCATATCTAAGTTTGTTGAGAAACTTATCAGTTTAGGAGTAAACATAATCGGAGGTTGTTGTGGCACAACCCCCGAACATATAAAAGTGATAAGAAAACTTGTTGACAAAACAATACAAAGTGAAAAGGCATGGGCGCAATGACCCATGCCTTTCATAAGGGAGGTAGCCATGAGAAAGAAACTTTATATCACTTCGTACTTTTTAACTTCTTCCTTTTTAAGACAGTTATGACCACTGTCTAACGGCAATATAACCTTAAATTCAGTTCCAACTTGATATTCGCTTGAAACAGTTATCTTACCCCCATGCAATTCAACAAAACATTTTGCGAGAGCAAGACCAAGTCCAGAGCCGTTTAAGTGGGACTTTATCTTAGGGAATGGCTTAAAAATTTTTGAAATATCCTCAGGGCGAATCCCAATCCCTGTATCCCTCACACTAAATTCAAAATTATCCCCAGACTTTACAATCCCAACATCAATTGAAGACCCTTCATGTGAAAATTTAACAGCATTTGAAATCAACTGATAAACTATCTCTTTAAACTTTTTCTTATCAGCTTCAATTTCAAAACTTTCATCAGAATTTATAACAACCCTTAAACCTTTTTGCTTAATTTCATTTGTAAAACAGTTTATCACATCGCTTACAACCTCAAGCGGATTAAATTTTTCAAGTTTCAGCTCAGCTTTTCCCATTTCAACCTCCATGATCTCGGTAAGATACTTTAAGGTTGCCAGCATTTCATCGCCAGACTTTTTTATATTCCCGATAAAATCGATTATATCTCTCTCACTCAAATTTTTAAACTCATCTCTTAAAATCTCTGAAAACCCAATTATACCAGTTAGCGGTTTTCTAAGCTCATGTGCAAGAAGGTGGATATACTCATAGATTGAATTTTTAAGTTTAACAGAATCACACTTAACAAGCTCAATCTCTTGGGTTAATTTTAAGTTTTCCAAGTAAAGCCTTAAAAAGGCAAGTTCAGTTTCAAAATCATTTTGTTCAAACTTGGCAAACGGATTATCTCCATATAAAGTTATATAACATGATGTACCATCACTTAATTTTATTGGGATTGACAACATTAAACATCCCTCATCAAATTTATCAGTTCCAAACTTTAAATTTTTATCAATGCCCTCTAAAAAGATAACAGCACCCTTCGCACCAATTTTCTTAATCATTGAATTTACCGCTGACTCGATCGAATCTATAACATTCAATTCTCTTTCTTTTCTCTTTGAAATCAAAACTAAGCCATAAATTCCAAATCCAAGACCAAGCAGAAGAACTGAAATAGAAAGAAAGTTAAATTTAAAAAGAACATCTATAAGCCACGCTGCCCATAAGAGCAGCACGCTTGCAAAAACCCATTTAAAACCTCGCACTTCCTCCCCGAAAATTCTAACGATAAACCAAATTCCTATCGCAAGAATACCGAAGATAATATTTTGAATCACAATTGAAATCATTTTAGACCTCCTTTGGCTTTATAATGTAATTTTCATCTACCGCAATTTGAATAACATTTCGCCATTCCTCGGGATTAGCGAACTTGTTGATAAAATAAAACCTTGAATTGTTTCCATCCTCTATTCTCAACTTATTTTCATTGCAAGCAACCACAATGGGTATGCCAAGAAAAATATTATCAGCAAGTTTCAATAATTCGCTAAGGTCCCCTATAAATCCAGGCTCAATTACCAAGATATCGTATAGCTCAAAGTATAATATTTCAACAACTTCGGTAAATAACTCCGTGGTTTTTACGATATAATCTTTTTCGGCGAAGATTTCTTTTATTCTCTCACTGAATTTGAGATCACTCGTATAAACCAAAATTTTACAAACAATCGACATGGCAAAAAATTTTTAAGTTTACAAATCTACAATTTAAAAACCGCAACTATTGTGCCAGGTAAAAGTTGACTTATAAAGTTTGAATTTTTATTGATTAATAAGAGTTTTTACTGCCCCCCAATTCAGGCTTGGTAAAAATTACAAAAAAGCTGAGAAATTTTGTAAGGGTTTTTATTTGTCTAAGTCAAGCATTCGCTTGCCGTTTATATAATCCTTAAAGGCGGGTTTCTTGAGTGTGATAAGCTTATTTACGATTTCTTTTATTCTTTCGGAAGCCTGAAAAATTCGAGTTAAGTTTTCCCGAACTTTGTCGATGTCGTTATCCTTTAATGAGCGATTTATAAGCTCAAGGGCAAGGTAAATTATATTAAGTGGGTTATTAATTTCGTGTCCAAGTGTCCTTGCCATTTCAAGAAGTGCAACCTCATGTTCAAGTTCTGCTACTTCAGATTGAAGAGCTCTTATTCTAAACCCAACTCTCACCCTTGCTATAAGCTCATTAAAATCAACTGGTTTCGTTATGAAATCATCTGCTCCTGCTTCAAGACCCGTTATTTTATCCTCTGTTTCAACTCTTGCTGTAAGCATTATAACATAGCAAAACTTTAATTCTTGATGTGCCTTAATTTTACTCACAAGCTCAATTCCACTCATCCCAGGCATCATCCAATCAATTATTGCTATATCTGGTTTCAGTTCAAGCATTTGCTTAAAGCCATCAATGCCGTCATTTGAAATTTTAACATCATACCCATTTTTTGTTAAAACCCTTTCCAAAATCTTTGCATAGTTTTGATCATCCTCAACAATTAAAATTTTTCCCTTTTTTATCTCTTCACTCATTTTGTAGATATTTCTTAACTTTTTCAATTAGCAAATTATGATCTACAATGGGTTTGGGAATATAGTCATCCGCTTTACTTTCTTCAAGGAACCTTTCGGCATCACCACGCATGGCATGTGCAGTTGCAAGTATAATTGGAATTTTTGATGTAATTTCATTTTCCTTTATCATCCTTGAAAGTTTTAACCCATCAACTTGAACCCCGTTTACAAATGTGCCCGGAAGTGAGACATCCATTATGATTAAATTAACGTCACCGGAGTTTAAAAGGTTTATTATCTCTTCTCCGTTGTCTGTAACCGTCACTTTAAAACCACCCTTTCTTTCCAAAATTATTTTAAACAATTGCGCCGTCATAGCATCATCCTCAACAACAAGGACATGGACCATCGCCTTATTCTACTTTGTTTTAAGTTGTTTGTTTATCAAATCTATTAACCTATCGGGATTCAAATTAAGCTCACTTTTGTCAAAAACGATGATGCCTAGGCTTTTTGAAAGAAGTTCTCTTTCTTCTTCAGTCGTTGGCTCGGGATAATTGGTCACTACAAGAATCGGTAGATTCGGAGCCAGCTTATTCAACCTTAATTCTTTTATCACATCATATCCATTTAACTCGGGCATCATTAAATCGAGTAAAAGTATATCGTAATTATTCACCTTGATTTTTTCAATGGCTTCTTTACCATTGCTCGCATAGTCGATCTTATATCCATCAGGCAGAATTTTTTGTAAATAAAGTTTAACATTTACATCATCATCCGCAAGCAGGATGTTAATTTCATCCTTTTCTTTTACAAACTGTTTCAAAAGGTTCAAAAGATAAGCTGGATCAACCGGCTTTTCAATAACATTTGGATGAAAGTTAACAAATGAAAGATTTAAAAGTTCCTTAACTTTCTGCAGATGGCCCGTCAAAATTATAATTGGAATGTCTCTAACCTCCGGGGTCTCACGCACTTTCAAAAAAAGATCAAAACCATTTTTCACTTCAGCTGATGCCTTATGTGGAATTGCATAATCAAGGATCAAAACATCAGGTTTAAGATTTAAAATATAGTTCCATCCATCTTCAGCATTGCTCGCCCAGACAAACCTGAAGGAGTTTTTAACAAGAAATGATCTCAAAAAATCAGCAAACTTTTTATCATCATCAACAACAAGTATTAATAAGCCTGAATCGCCATAAACCTTTCCTGCTTCAACTTCAAAATTTTCATCATATGTAGTTTCAGAGAGCGGAATTGTAAATACTACAGTTGTGCCCTTACCCTCACCCTCGCTGTAAAGTTCAACAACTCCACCCATAAGTTCAACCAAACTTTTTGTAATCGCAAGTCCAAGCCCTGTGCCTCCATATTTTCTTGTTGTTGTTCCATCAGCCTGAACAAACTTTTGGAAAAGCTTAGCTTGTTTCTCCTTTGGTATTCCGATGCCGGTATCAATAACTGTAAATTGACAAAAACCCTTATCCTCAAAAACCTCCGCCTTAACAGTTATCCCACCTCTGTGTGTAAATTTTATCGCATTCCCAATAAGATTTAACAAAACTTGCTTCAATCTGTTTCTATCCCCCCTTATAAAAACTTTTCTATCGGGATAAATAAATTTATATTCGAGCTTTTTCTGCTCCGCCTGAACATGGGACAATGTCCAAACCTCATAAAGAAGTTCCGACACTTCAACATCCTCTATGTTGAGTTCAAGCTTGCCAGCTTCAATTTTCGCAATGTCAAGTATATCATTTATGATATTCAAAAGATGTTTCGCACTCATCAAAGCATTGTCTATAAATTTCATCATCTCTTCATTATTTTCATACAATCCCTCTTTTATCAAGTTCAAGAAACCAATAATTGAGTTCAAAGGGGTTCTCAACTCATGCGAAGTATTCGCAAGAAATTCACTCTTGAGCCTGTTCAATTCTTGAAGTTGTGCATTTGCAATTTCAAGTTGTTCGGCGTATAACTTTAACTTTTCCTCTGCTTTCTTCTGCTCCGTTATATCACGATTTATGCCAACAGTCCCGATTAGATTTCCACGGGAATCCCTAACGACCGAAAGTGAACTGCTCACATATATTTTTTCACCAAACCTATTGTAATGTATTGCCTCCCCGTTCCAAAAGCCTTTTTCCCAAAGTATCCTTCTAATCTCTTCCCTTGATAGACCTGGAAATTCAGCTGGAATAACTTCGCTTATTTCCTTTCCAATGACCTCTTCCGCTTTATATCCATACATCTTCTCAGCTGCCTTATTCCATGATGTTATTCTAAAATTCAAATCAGCAGCAATTATCGCATCGTTAACATTTTCAATTAAATTGGCTTGATATCTGATCTGTTCTTCTATCTTTTTCCTCTCAGTTATGTCTGACTGAATCCCAAGGTAATATGTAACTCCGTGCAACTCATCTTTAATAGATGAAATTGAAAGGAAAGCAAAATAAAGCTCCCCATTTTTCCGCTTATTAATTATTTCACCTGACCAATGCCCTTTTGTTAAAATTGAATCCCACATGTTTCTATAAAATTCCTCATCATGAAGGCCAGACTTCAAAATCCTCGGATTTTCACCAATCACCTCATCCTTCGAATAACCGGTTATTCTACAAAAGGCGTCATTGACTTCAAGTATAGTCGCTTGTTCATCGGTTATAACAACAGCATCATTTAAATTAAGCAGAAGATTTGATAAAAGTTTATCTCTTTGTTCAGCTTTAATTTTATCTGTTATATCAAGCATTGTTCCAAGGAGTGCAGGCTTACCCTCATAAATTATGGGATTGTTAAAAACTTCAACCCACGCAATTTCACCATTTTTCTTCATAACTCTGAAAGAAAAACTACCGCTGGAAATATCTCCCTTCAAATTTGAAGCGAACATCTCAAATACTTTCTGCCTATCATCGGGATGAACAAACTCAAAAATGGATCTTGTGTCAAGTATTTCATCTTTGCTAAAACCTAAAATCGATACAAGCTGACCACTTACGAATTTAAATTTGCCATCTTGGAAAATATATGTCCCTACAAGCGAACTTTCAACAAGGGTTCTATATTTCTCTTCAGATTCCTTAAGTTTTTCCTCCCACATCTTTTGTTCACTGATGTCTTCTATCATGCCTTCATAGTAAAGAACATTGCCCACAGCATCCTTAACAGCCCTTACATGTTCGCGAACATATATTTCCTTGCCATCAAGGCGTTTTAACCTATTTTCATAATTTGATACCATATCAGTAATTTCAAAAGCTCGAACAAACTTAAGCCTGTCCTCTGGATTTACATAAAACTCAGAAGCGTTTCTCTGCAATATCTCGTATTTATTTTTTGCCCCGAAGATCCTTACAAATGCTGGATTTACATCAATTATTTTACCATCTGGAGTTGATCTATATACCCCGATAACAGCATTTTCAAAAAGATCCCTGTATTTTCGTTCAGCTTGAATTAGCTCATCCTCAAATCTTCTTTTCTCAGTGGTGTCAATTTCAACAAACTGAATTAACTTAATAGGACCATACTTTATTAAGTTTCCATTTAACTCTGCGTATCTTATCCCCCCAGTCTTCGTTAAAAACCCAACTTCAAAAGCCTCGTGTTCCTTCCCTTCAATTATGTTTCTTATATATTCCCTAACCACCTCTATGAAATCTGGAACGACAAGATCAAAAATATAAAACTCTTTTATCTCATCGAGAGTGTAACCATGGAAGTTAAGAGCGTAATCGTTGGCATATTTTATTTTACCACTTAAATCAGTTAGAATTATCCCGCTAACGGAAGAATGAAAAATGTTTTCCCAAAACTTTTCAGTTTCCATGATTTTTTTCTCAATTGAAATCCGACCCAACGAAAACAAAATCCCGAGAACTATGCCAGTAATAGTAGGTACAATAAAAAAAGAAAGAACCTCTAATTTCCCCCCGCGAATCCACTCAATTACAAATGCTATAAAATCTGAAATCAAAACGGTCAATACAACATTCATAAGGATTATAACCACATTTGAATGCCTCTTCCCCGCCATGCCGATTCCAAGTTCCATGGCTTACACAATAAAATTTTGTTTTCAGCTTAAATTCCCCATCAAGACGATGGGGTAAATAGATTTAAAATGTCGAAATGAAAAATTTTCAAAATTTAACCTACTTTAAATAACTTTCTCCTAAGCACAATTTAAACATATTCACAAAAAATTGCAACTACATATGCAAACAACTTTAAACATTGAAACCAAAGAGATAATTCATGAAGGAAAACCACCTTCCGACTGGTCAATTATACTGACAAACGGCAAATATAGCGCCCTTATCCTTTATAACGGGACAGGACAAAGCTTCCACGAGCACCCCACATTTAACTCGATAATCAAATGGATTCCAAAAGTAAATTCTCAACTTGGGCGTTTTGTTTATGTTAAAGATATCGAAACAGATGAAAATTGGTGCCTAAACCTACCCTCAAACTACAAATTTAACCTTTGGAAGGTTCACTTTGGCATCGGTTATTTAAAAATTGAGACAATGAAAGAGCAAATTTTGGGAGAAATAACCTATTTTGTGCCAATCGATAAAGACCTTGAATACTGGATTATAAAAATCAAGAATAAATCAGGACGAAAAAAGCATTTTAAAATTTTTTCAGCCGTTGAACTCTCGCTTGGAAATTTGCACCCTTCAATACTTGATCCCTATGCCTACGAACTTTTCGTTAGAACTTGGGTTAAAGATAAAACTCTATATGCAACGAAGACATTTTGGATTGATAAAATAAAAGAAAGGGCAAACAAAAGTTGGGACAAAATTGTATTTTTCGCATCTGATCCTCCACCAGAATCTTTTGATTCTTTGAAGTCGGCGTTCATCGGAGATGGAACCATTGAACTACCACAAGCAGTAAAAGAAGGTTGGTGTTTTGAATCAATAGCAAATGGAAGAGAAGCTATTTTTGCATTTCAACACGATGTTGAAATCGAAAATGAAGAGGAAAAGGAAATTTTAATTTCGCTCGGAATTTTAAACGAAAGGACAAAGCCTGATGCTAAAATTGAAATTGCGAAAAATGATTTCGCAAAAACTTCTTCGTATATCACACATGAACTAATCGAAAAAGGAATTAAAGTTCAAACACCAGATGATGTGGTAAATATCTTTGTAAATAATTGGAACAAATACCAAAACTGGATTTGCTTCAATTTGCATAGATATCCAGCAAGCAATTATGTAGCTGGATTCGATTTGGTCGGTTATAGAGACGCACTTCAATCGATACTCGGAATTTTGCCGATAAATCATAGAATTTGCAAAGAACGACTTATTTATCTTTTCAAATTTCAGTTTAAAAATGGGAACACATGTCATAGTTTCAACCCAATTGATAACTACGCTGAGATTTCAAATCAAAGTGACGATCCCTTGTGGCTTTGCATAACGATGTTTGAATATCTTAAAGAAACAGGTGATTTAGAGATTCTGAAACATGAGGTTAATTATTACGATTCGGATGAAAAAAATTCCATTTATCTTCACCTTAAAAAAGCAATTGACTTCGTCCTTGGATTGCGAGGAAAACATGGACTTGTTCTCTTGCGAGGTGGGGATTGGAATGACGCCTTAAATTTTGCTGGGATTCAAAATATAGGGGAATCGACACTTGCAAGCATGATTTTGCTTTACACTTTAAATGAATGGATAAAACTGAATGAGTTTTTAAAAATTGATGTTGAAGATTATAAAGCTGAGCGAGATAAACTCAAAGATTCAATCAATGAACATTGCTATGAAGAATATAAAAAACTTGACAACGCTGGTTGGTTCATTAGAGCAATTACGGACGATGGCGAAAAAATTGGCAGTTATTTTTCAAAAGAGGGAAAAATTTATTTGGAACCACAAGTCTGGGCAGTTATAAGTGATGCCTGCGATAAAGAAAGAAAAATCAACTGCTTAAAATCTGTGATAAAATTTCTTGAATCAACTTATGGTTTCTTACTGCTCGATCCAGCATATACAAAGGTCGATGAAAAACTTGGCATAATAACAAGGTTTTTGGCTGGGGAAAAAGAAAATGGGAGTTTCTTCATTCATGCAAATTCATGGGCAATCATAGCATTATCAATGCTCAAAGATGAGTTCAAAGAGAAAGCATTTGAAATTTATTCAAAGCTTATACCTTTAAGATTTATGAATGACAAAAGATATAAAGCTGAACCGTTTGTTTATCCACAATATATTTGTGGTAAGGACTCGCCCCATTTTGGAGAAGCATCCTTCACATGGCTTACAAGTTCATCTGCGTGGATGTTCAAGGCTTTCTATGAATATATCTGTGGCATCAGACCTGATTATGAAGGCATTCGTATTGAAAGACCAGTTTTTCCAGCCAACTGGAACGAGGTTACAGTTGATAGAGTTTTTAGAAATTGTATTTATAAGTTCAAGTTTAAGCAAACAGGTGAATTTTCCATAGAGTTCGAAGGACGAAAGTTATCAACGCAGACTTTACCATCGTGCGGGTGCGGAGGGGCGCACGAAGTTGAAATTTTCTTTTGAAAATTCTATTTTAAAATCAAAAAAGGGATATACAATGGCAAAGTTCTCAACTATTGCAGTTTCATTACTTCGCTTTGCTTCAGGAGTGATGCTTATGTATTTCCATGGGCTTGGGAAGGTTAAAGGTGCGGTTGGACATTTCTTCGGCGGAAATGAATGGAGATTTATAAATACAGTAAAAAGTATTGGTTTTCCGGTTCCTGAGTTATTTGCTTTAGCTGCAGCAGCGTCTGAATTCATCGGTGGAATTTTGCTTGCGATTGGCTTATTCACGAGACATTCTGCATTTTTTATTGCCTTCACAATGGCTGTTGCAATTTATCGGCATCTTACAACTGATTTAAGATTTGAACTTGCTGGTTTATACTTTTTGATAGCGCTTGTATTCATCTTCAAAGGTGGTGAGGGGATATCAGTTGACAGTTTGATAAGAAAGGGGAAAATTTAAATCGAGTCGGGGCGCCCGGACTCGAACCGGGGACCTCTTGCTCCCAAGGCAAGCGCGCTAACCATCTGCGCTACGCCCCGAAATTTCAATTACAAATATATCAAAACGACGCCGAAAAATCAAGTTTGAAAAAATTCATCTAAACCTATGGAAATCACGCTAAAAAAAGGCAAAGAAAAAAAGATCAAAAATTTCTATCTCTGGATTTTCAGAGATGAAATTGAAAATTTCGAAAAACTTAAAAAAGAACCTGTTCAAATTGTCAATGTGAAAAGCTCAGACAACGAATTCCTCGGAAAGGCGTTCTTTAATCCAAAATCTCACATAGCTGCCCGAATCCTAACGCGAGACAATGAAAAAATAGATACCAACTTTTTCAAGAGAAGGATAAAAGAGGCAATTGAAAAAAGAAAAAAATTAAAAATCAAATCTAACGCGCTTCGCTTAATTCATGCTGAGGCGGATGAAATCCCTGGACTTATCGTGGATAAATTTGACAATTATCTTGTTCTTCAAATTAGAACCGCCGGCATTGAAAGCTTCAAACATGAAATTACAACTGTTTTAACAGACCTTTTGAAAATTTCTGGGATCTACGAGCGAAGCGATATGGAATCTCGCAAGGAGGAAGGGCTTGAGACATTGTCAGGTGAACTTTATGGACATGTTCCAAGATATGTTGAAATTGAGGAAAACGGTTTAAAATTTCTCGTTGATCTGCACTATGGACAAAAAACAGGATTTTATCTTGATCAACGGGATAATAGAAAAAAGATCAAAGAAATGGTAAACAAAGGTGATAAAGTTTTAGATCTTTTCTGCTACTCGGGCGCATTTAGCATTTACTGCGCAAGTGCGGGAGCAAGCGTAATCGGTGTGGATTCAGATAGAAGTGCAACTGACCTTGCGAGGGAAAATGCAAAAATAAATAAATTAAGCGATAGAATAACCTTTCTAACTGGGGATGCTTTTGAAACTGTTGAATCATTAGCAAACTCAGGCGAAAAATTTGATTTAATTATCATAGATCCACCGGCGATGACTAAAACTAAGAGAGGGGCTGAAGGCGTTAAGTGGGCTTTTCACAAATTAATTTTAAATTCACTTAAAATGCTTGAACCCGGCGGTAAATTAATGGTTTCATCCTGCGCATACCATGTTTCACTTAACATGCTTAAAGAAGCAATTAGATTTGCAAGTAATGATATTGGGAAAAAATTAAGAGTTATTGATGTAACCTTTCAACCTGAAGATCATCCCTGGATACTTCAAATGCCAGAAACCTTATATCTTAAAACAATTTATCTTGAAGTTTTAAAATGAAAGCGATGGAAGTTTTTGAAAAGTTTTTTAAAACCGACTCCCCACTTTTGATCGCTCACCGGGGATTATCCGCAGTTGCCCCGGAAAATACACTTTCTGCTTTTAAATATGCAATTCGTTCAAAAGCCGATATGATTGAAGTTGACATTCGCCTTACTAAAGATGGAACTCCGGTTATAATTCATGATGCTAAAGTTGATAGGACAACAAATGGAAGGGGAAAGGTTAAAAATTTCTATCTTTGGACTTTGAAAGAACTGGACGCGGGTAGTTGGTTTGATTTAAAATATAAAGGTGAAAAAATACCAACACTTGATGAGACTTTAAAATTTATAAACGGGAAAATTCCTATAAACATTGAAATCAAAACATCAACCAGAAAAAATGAAATAGCCGAAAAAGTTCTCGCTATCGTTTTTGAAAATGGATACGAAGAAAAAACCCTAATAAGTTCATTCGACCCGCGAGTTTTAAGAAGGATAAAAAAATTGACAGACGAAATACCAACAGCTCTTCTTTACCATTATCCAATTTATTTCAACCCCATCAAGACACTTAAAAATCTAAATGCTGTCGCTTTAATACATAATTTTAAGTTCACGACATCGAATCTTGTCAAAAAAATACATGATGCGGGTTTTAAAATTTTCGTCTATACTGTGAACGATCCAAAAGATATAAGAAAAATGATAGATATTGGGGTCGACGGAATTATAACAGACAATGTGCGCTTGGCTCGAAATGTTTTAAAATTACTTCACTAAACTTACAGTTGTGGTTATCTTTTGACTCATCGGAATGGTCATTTCAACTTGTCCCGATATTCCCATGGCCATTTCTATTTCCGATGCCGTTTCAGAACGAACCAAAAGTCCACTTTTCAAGTCAACCCATATCTTTCCGATGTTTTTCCCTTCACCCTCAAGACCATAATTCATTCCCTGAAACATACCCTGTCCTGAAATTGAAAAACTAGAATTAAGTATCAACCTCGCACATTCTATACCATTTACTTTTTCCACACCATCAAAAGTGTATTGTCCCTGCGCTTTTACAATCGTTTGTCCACCTTCATTAGAAGTTGTGTCGGTATAAGAAAAATCCCAAGACTCACCCTTAGATACTTTCCTTTCAGGGAAAACCACAGTATGTGAATATGTTCTTTTATCAATCCTTCGACCAACTCCCATAGGCAATTCACTCGCTTTCATATCAAGAACTTCAAAGCTTATTCCTTTACCATACTTATCGAGAACTTGCTTTAACTTTAAATGCATTGGGATGACAAAGTTTGTATCAAGTGGCGGGGTTTGCGTTTTGACCCCAGTTTTGATTGTGTCAACTAAAATTATCATTTCAATATTCCCCGCCGGTGAAACATCTTGGATGAAATAAGAAAATTTCGTCTCCGTTTTTGAATTTACAACCTGCTCCATTCCCATAGCGGACTGTGTTAAAACTCCTTCACTTGAAAGGAAGTAAACAAAATTTTTCCCCTTCTCCGGCTGAAATCTAAGCAAAACTTCCTGTGAATATAAAAATTGTGAAAGGAAGAAAAAAGAAATAAACGCTAAAAAGATTTCCCTCATTTAAAGCTCCTCATTTTTTGTTTATTTTTCGACAATATAACTCAAACAGAAAGAAAAAACAAATTTTCCCTTTCTTCTACAAATTGCTCAATTTTTCAGTTTTTGTTATATTATCTCAAAATAAACGATGGAAAGCAACCATGGCTTATCTCGTGACCGCAAGAAAATGGAGACCGTCAAAGTTTAGCGAAGTTGTAGGTCAAGAACATGTAACGGCGACGCTTTTAAATTCACTTAAACTTGGACGAGTCGCCCATGCTTATATCTTCGCTGGGCCTCGAGGCATCGGAAAAACAACGGTTGCAAGAATTCTTGCTAAAGCAATAAATTGCCTTAATCCTCAAGATTATGAACCTTGCAACGAATGTGAAATGTGCGTTGAAATTTCAAATGGCAGAAGCATCGATGTCCTTGAAATTGACGGAGCTTCAAACAGAGGAATTGATGAGGTAAGAGACCTTCGCGAATCAGTGAGATACACGCCAACAAAAGCGAAGTATAAAGTTTATATTATTGACGAAGTACACATGCTCACAAAGGAAGCTTTCAACGCACTTTTAAAAACACTTGAAGAGCCACCACCACATATACTTTTCATCTTCGCAACCACAGAACCCCATAGAGTGCCATCGACAATTCTATCAAGATGCCAAAGGTTTGACTTTAGAAGAATTGAGATACAAAAAATTATTGAACGATTAAAACTTATCGCGCAACAGGACAAAATTCAAATAGATGATGATTCACTTTTCACAATTGCGAAAAAGGCAAATGGTTCGCTGAGAGATGCCTTAAGCATATTTGATCAAGTTGTATCATTCTGCGGCGAAAAGATAAAATTCGAGGATGTGATCAAAGCTCTTAACATAATTGATCAGGAAATTTTCTTTAGAGTTACAGACATAGTTAAAGAGAAAAATATAAAAGCTGGACTCGAGCTTGTCGATGAAATAACTAAACTTGGTTATGACTTTCAAGAATTCTTGACCGGTCTATCTGAACATTTAAGAAATTTCCTTGTTGTGATAACGACAAAATCAACTGAACTTATTGAAGCGACAGAATATTACAAATCTCGCTATATCAGCCAAGCTAATAACTTCACTGAATCAGATATAATAAGAATGTTAAAAATTGTAAACGATGCCGAAGCTTCAATAAAATGGGCACCCCAGCCAAGGTTAAAACTTGAAATGGTTATAACTCAACTTGCATCTCTTGATAGTGCTGTAAAAATTCAAGAACTGCTTGCAAAAATCGAAGAACTTGAAAAATATCTTAATTCATCCGGAGGCGCTAACCCCGAAAATTTTAATATTCCCCCGGAAGGGGGAAATAAATCGAAAGTTGAGATGTCGCCGACATCGCAAAATATACAACCAAAGCCATCCCAAAAGACTGAAACTCTGACACTTCAAAGCGATGATATCGATAGCATCAATAAATTATTTGATGAGCCCACCCAAACCTACGAGAAAAAGATATTTCAGAAACGCGAAACACCAAAAATTATAGATCCCGAGAAAATTTTAAATTTAATTCGCGAAAAATGGGATGAGATTGTAAATAAAGCCCAAAGTTATAATTTAAATCTCACTACGGCTTTGAAATTTTCATGGCCCATTGCAATAAAAGAGTCCAAACTTAACATTGGAACATCAACTGATTTACATCTTGAATGGATAAAGAAAAATAGAAGTTTTCTGAGAGAGAAAATTAAAGAATTATGCAACCTTGATCTTGAAATCGATGTTAAAATAGCCGAGGTAGAGCAATTAAATGAAAAAATTAAACAACTCAGCCCCGATTTAAAATTAAAAAAACTTATAGATGATTCTCCATTTGTCAAATCGCTTATTGAAATCCTTGACGCCAAACCGATTGATTAATAAATTGCTCCTTTCCCTTCTCTTTTTCTTTTCAGTTCAGGCACTTTCAAACAGTTTCAAGTTTGCAAAATATGCTGGTGATTTTTTATCAATTGGAGTTGGAGCTAGAGCCCTTGGAATGGGTGGAGCATTTACAAGTGTTGCAAATGATATCACAGCTGGATACTGGAATCCTGCAGGTTTAACCGAACTATCAAGCGCTCAACTAATTTTAATGCATGATGAAAGATTCGCTGGTATTGTAAATTATGATTATCTTGGATTTGCCCCAAAGCCAGCAGACTTTTTCTCATTTGCTTTCTCAATCATTCGCATTGGGGTTGAAGATATACCTTATACAAATGACGCTTTTTTTGATACTAACGGAAATGGCATCTTTGACCCCAACATAGATCGACTTGACCCTGATAGAATTTCTTTTGTTTCGTCCGCCGATTGGATTTTCATAACATCCTTCGCAAGAAATATAAAAGAAAAATTTTCGCTTGGTGGAAACATAAAATTCATTTATAGGAAAATTGAAAAGAACTCTGGCATCGGCATTGGGTTTGATCTTGGGTTAAAATATAAACTTCAAAATTTCTCCATAGGAGCAGTTATAAAAGATGTAACTTCAACTCTAATCGCATGGAATACCGGCAGAAACGAAATTGTAGTACCTTCACTGACGCTTGGAATAAGCAGAGAATTTGAAATTTTGTGGGGTAAATTTACACCATCGTTGGATTTAATAACAAGATTTGAAGGAAGG
This sequence comes from Candidatus Kryptonium thompsonii, assembly GCF_001535985.1. Lineage (NCBI taxonomy): Bacteria > Pseudomonadati > Candidatus Kryptoniota > Candidatus Kryptonium > Candidatus Kryptonium thompsonii. The sequence continues at coordinate 32,889 of NZ_CZVS01000005.1, forward strand.
AACAAAACTGCGTTAGTCGGCACTAATTTTATAAGCTTTGACTTTAACGCCGGGTTTGAATACTCATTCAAAGATAAAATTTCAGTAAGGTCTGGTTTTACTGAAAATAAAGAATTTACACTTGGAGCTGGATTAAAGATAAATCGTCTTGACATTGATTACTCATTCGCAAAATTTGATTCTGAATTGGGAAACACACACAGGGTTTCATTGAAATTTTCAATCAATTAAAACAAAAAAACAGATTCTCGCTGATGAAACTTTACGCTCTTGCAGTAGCTGCACATCCAGATGATGTAGAGTTAAGTTGCAGTGGAACTATAATAAAACTAACTCAGAAAAATTACCCTGTCGGAATCCTTGATCTCAGCCGAGGCGAACTTGGAACGAGGGGAAATGCAAAGATAAGAGAAAAGGAGGCAAAGGAGGCAGCGGTGCTTATGGGTGTAAGCGTCCGTGAAAATCTCAACTTACCTGATGGAGGAATAGAAGTTACGCATGAGAATAAACTTGAACTAATAAAGATCATAAGAAAATACAAACCCGAAATAATTTTAGCGCCTTACTGGATTGAGCGACATCCTGACCACGAGAACACAAGCAAACTCGTCCGAGAAGCGTGGTATCTCTCAGGGCTTGCAAAGTTAAAAACTAAATTAAACGGAAAAGTTCAAGAACCTTTCCGACCAAAGAAAATTTTTTTCTATGTTCAGTACTTCTATCAACAGTTTACACCAAATCTCATAATTGACATATCCGATGTTTTCGATAAAAAGTTAAAAGTCATCGAATGCTACAAATCTCAATTTTTTAATCCGCAAGTGAAATTCAATGCTAAAGAAACCCTGTTGAGCACACCAGACTTTAAAGAATACCTGATTGCAAGGGCTCGTTTCTTTGGTGAAATGATCGGGAAAAAATACGGCGAACCGTTTTTAACTTTAAGCCCGGTCGGTTTAAATGGAATTGACGATGTAATTCTACCCGAACGAAGTTAAAATTAAAAATTACCCGAACTTGAAAACTGAGGAAATTTTAGGGCTTGTAAATGTAATTTTTTATGCTGTGCATATAGTTGTCTTTTCAACGCTTGGATACAAGCAAGGGAAAGCTAACGGCGTGAAATCTGTGATTCTTATTTTGATTTTTTTGCTTGTTTTATTTTTTGTTTCAATACAAGTCGGTGGTTTTATAGCCCAGATATTTTTCATAGGGAAAGAAATGACATCAAAATTAAAATCCATTCACGATACATTGGTTATCATCATCGCGACTGTCATAGAACTACCCATTTGGTTCACCTTTTTGAAAAAGAAAAGAAAGCACGAGGATGAAACAGAAAACGATAGCTTTGATAGCCCACGATAGAAAAAAAGCCGATATGGTTGCATTTGCAACACAAAATAAGAAGAAACTTGAAAAATTTAATCTTATCGGTACTGGAACAACAGCAAAACTTGTGCGAGAAAAAACAGGATTGAAAGTTAAGGCTTATCACTCCGGTCCATACGGTGGAGATGTTGAAATTGCTGCGCTTGTTGTGAAAGGAAAATGTAATATGGTTATATTTCTACATGATCCACTTGAACCACACCCACATGATCCTGATATTAAAACTTTAATGCGCGTTTGCGATGTTTACAACATCCCCTTAGCCACAAATCTTGCAACGGCAGAAATACTTATAAATGCTATTTCAGAACCGCTCTCAGATTGAAAAAATCCTCCCACACCTCATTTTGATTTAAAAAAACCCTTTTTTAATTTTGATAAAAAATGTGGCAAAATCCATGACCAAAATAGTTGAAGTTAAGAATATAAAAATTGGTGGTGGAAATCCAATTGTCGTCATAGCTGGACCATGCGTCGTTGAAAACTACGAGATAACTTACGAGACAGCAAAGCGAGCCAAAGAGGTTACATCTGAACTTGGGATGCCATTTATTTTTAAATCGAGCTATAAAAAAGCAAATAGAACAAGTTTAGAAGGATTTACAACAATTGGGGAAAAAATAGCGCTTGAAATACTTTCTCAGATAAAGCGAGAACTTGACATCCCTGTTCTCACCGATATTCACTCTGAGGCGGAAGCGGAAATGGCAGCGGAATATGTTGATGTGCTTCAAATACCTGCGTTTCTTTGTAGACAAACGGAACTTTTAATTGCTGCTGGAAAGACGGGCAAAGTAGTTAACATTAAAAAAGGCCAATTCATGGCTCCTGAAGATATGAAATACGCAGCTGAAAAAGTTGCTTCAACAGGGAACGATAAAATTTTGCTAACCGAGAGAGGGACAACATTCGGGTATCATAATCTTGTCGTCGATATGCGTTCTCTCCCGATTATGCGCTCAACCGGTTACCCTGTTGTAATAGATGCGACGCACTCAGTTCAATTACCAAGCATTGGTGGGAAATCCGGTGGAAGGCCGGAATTTATTTTTCATATAGCGAGAGCAGCGGTAGCGGTCGGGGTTGATGCAATTTTTCTTGAAACACACCCTGAACCATCAAAAGCTTTGAGCGATGCTGCAAGTCAACTGAAACTTGACTATCTCTACGATTTGCTATATCAAGTGAAACAAATTGATGAACTCGTCAAAAAGTTTGAACAAGCGAGCGTACTCAAATGAAAGTTCGAAAAGGCGCAACAGAAAAAGCTCAAAAAGTTAAAATGATTCTTCTTGACGTTGACGGCGTCTTGACCGATGGAAGTATAATTTACTCATCAAACTGCGGAGAGATCAAAGTTTTCAACGCACAAGATGGTTTTGGAATTGTGCGAGCAATTGAACTTGGATTAAAGGTTGGAATTATAACGGGTAGGGAATCAGATATAATCAAAAAAAGAGCAAATGAACTTGGGATAACAGATCTTATTCAAAATGCCATTGACAAAGTAAAACCATTTGAAACATTGGCATCAAAATATAACCTAAAACCTGAGCAATTTTGTTATGTTGGTGATGACATCCTTGATATTCCGCTTTTGAAAATAGTTGGTTTCAGCGCAGCTCCTGCAAATGCAAGAAGTGAGGTTAAAAGAGTCGTTGACTATGTTGCTTCAGCTTCAGGTGGAAATGGAGCAGTAAGAGAAATAATTGATTTTATACTGCGGGCGCAGAAAAAAATTTGATGATGTAAAAAGCAAAAATGATTGATAAAATAATAATTCGCGGGGCGAGACAGCACAACTTAAAAAACATAAATCTTGATATACCACGAAATAAATTCATCGTAATAACCGGGGTTTCAGGCTCCGGCAAGTCCTCACTCGCCTTCGATACGATCTACGCCGAGGGACAACGAAGATATGTGGAATCTCTATCCGCTTATGCAAGACAATTTCTTGACATAATGGAAAAACCGGATGTTGACTTGATCGATGGCTTAAGCCCCGCTATCTCAATTGATCAAAAATCAGTAAGCCACAACCCTCGTTCAACAGTTGGAACCGTGACCGAAATTTACGATTACCTGCGTCTTCTATTTGCAAGGGTTGGAGTTCAATTTTGCTATAACTGTGGGAAACGGGTTCAAAAACAATCAATAGATCAAATCGTCGAAAGCATCATCAAGCTTGGCGAGGGAACGAGAATTGAAATTTTAGCTCCCGTCGTCCGAGGAAGAAAGGGACATTATCGAGAACTCTTTGAAAAAATTTTAAAAGATGGATTCCTACGCGTTAGAGTTGACGGTAAGGTGAGAGAGATAACCCCAGGGATGCAAGTAGATAGGTATAAAATTCACAACATTGAAGTTTTAATCGACAGGATCATTATATCGAAGGAATCAAAAAGAAGAATTTATGAGTCCGTCGAACTTGCGCTTGAATATGGGAACGATTCTATAATTGTAAATGATGGCAAAGAGGATCTATTTTTCAGCAAGCATCTCGCTTGTATTGATTGTGGAATAAGTTATGAAGAACTTTCACCAAACTCATTCTCATTTAACTCCCCATATGGTGCTTGCCCCGATTGTGATGGACTTGGCGAAAAAATGGAATTTGATTTAAAGCTTATAATTCCTAATCCATCTCTTTCAATTTCTGAGGGAGGACTTGCTCCCTATGGAAAAGAAAGAAACACTTGGGAATGGTCGCTCTTAAAATCTGTGGCAAGAAAATACGAAATTGATCTTGACAAGCCCATTAAAAAACTTTCAAAAGAAAAAATCAATATCCTTCTTTACGGCGCTGGCGATGAAAAATTCCCGGTTAAATATGAATATTCCGATGGCTATGTGGCAACCTATACACAAAAATTTGACGGGGTGATAAACTACTTAAAACAACTTTACAATAATACAACATCTGAAGGGATTCGTGAATGGGTCGAAAAATTTATGAGTACGCAGATATGTAAAACATGTGAAGGGAAAAGATTAAAAAAATCTTCCCTATCGGTAAAATTGGTCGATGCAAAAACCGGAAAGAAAACGGGGATTGACGAAATAGTTTCAATGTCGATAAAATCAGCATATGAATTTTTTGAAAACCTCAATTTAACCGAGAGAGAACTTTTAATTGCAAATCAAATTCTTAAGGAAATAAAATCAAGATTAAAATTTCTTCTTGATGTCGGGCTTGATTATCTAACGCTCGATAGATCAGCGAAAACCCTCTCTGGAGGCGAATCGCAAAGAATTCGCCTTGCAACTCAAATTGGCTCGCAACTTTCGGGTGTTCTATATGTACTTGATGAACCGAGCATAGGTTTACACCAAAGAGACAATCTGAAACTGATTCAATCATTGAAAAATTTAAGAGACCTTGGAAATACAGTTATAGTTGTTGAACATGACAGAGAAACGATTGAAAACGCCGACTTTGTAATAGACCTTGGTCCGGGAGCTGGAAAGTCTGGAGGAAATGTCATTGCTGTTGGAAAACCCCACGAACTTGATAATAACTCCTTAACTGCACAATATCTAAAAGGAAAAAAGAAGATCGAAATTCCACAAAAACGAAGAGAAGGAAATGGGAAATACCTTATTCTAAGAGGTGCAAGGGGCAACAACCTCAAAAACATAGATGTGAAATTTCCACTTGGAAAATTTATCTGCGTCACTGGTGTAAGCGGGTCTGGAAAATCAACGCTGATTGGGGAAACACTTTACAGAATTTTAGCAAAACATTTCTACAACTCGGTTGAAGAACCATTACCATATGACTCAATTGAAGGAATTGAAAACATCGATAAGGTAATCGAAATTGATCAATCTCCAATTGGGAGGACACCGCGTTCAAATCCAGCAACTTATACGGGTGTTTTTACCTTCATAAGGGAGCTATTCTCACAACTCCCTGAGTCGCGCCTTCGTGGTTATAAACCTGGACGATTTAGCTTTAATGTAAAAGGCGGAAGGTGCGAAGCTTGCGAAGGCTCCGGAGTCAAAAAAATAGAAATGCACTTTTTACCGGATGTATTCGTCACATGTGATGTTTGCAAAGGCAAAAGATATAACAAGGAAACGCTTGAAGTTAGATACAAAGGCAAATCTATAAGTGATGTTTTAAACATGACAGTCTCAGAAGCGCTTGAATTCTTTAAAGATATTCCAAACATTAAACGAAAGCTTCAAACACTTTATGATGTTGGACTTGGATACATAGAGCTTGGACAACCTGCTCCGACTCTATCTGGAGGTGAAGCCCAAAGAGTCAAACTTGCCACTGAGCTTTCAAAAGTTTCGAAAGGTAAAACCCTTTATATACTTGATGAACCAACAACCGGACTCCATTTTGAAGACATAAAAATGCTACTTGATGTTTTAAATAAACTTGTCGATCGTGGCAACACTGTGATCGTTATAGAACATAACCTTGAAGTTATAAAGGTTGCCGATTGGATAATCGACCTTGGACCCGAAGGTGGGGACGACGGCGGTTACATCGTCGCGGAAGGAACACCGGAGGAAGTTGCACAAAACCCAAATTCTTACACAGGTAAATTTTTAAGAAAAGAACTTGGGCTTGAATAATCTATTCCCGATCAATTATTTCTTTTAGCCATGGCATTACCTCGGTTATAAAACTTGGTCCATGATGAGCAAGAAAATCGTAAATTCCCGGAGTTATAAAAACCTTATCTTCTTTTATCGCTTTCACATCCCCAAATCTACCCCGAAGAAAATTCACTATTTTATCTTTATCCCTATTTTTTGAAAACATCTTCGGCTCATAAATTATCACATCCGGGTTTAACTCCTTAACCTTATTATCATCAGGAGTGATCCACTCCGCAGGGTAATTCCCAAATATATTTTCTCCACCCAAAAGTTCAATTGCATCAGTTATATAACTGTATGCACCAAATGTCACAGGACCACCAAGATCAATCTCAACATAAACTTTAACCTTGGGCTTATTTGCTTTACGATCAGAGATCGTTTCACTTAACTTGTTCGTTAATTTTCTTTCAAGTTCCCTCGCATTTGAAAAATATCCCGCTACAACCCCTGCTTCATAACTTGTCGAAATTATCTCTGAGACTGAAGGGGGTAAACGAACTGGATAAACTTGAAATTTTTCGCCGAGATTTTTAATAAGATCAAGTTGATAACCCGTCGTCGTGAAAATTATATCCGGATTTAACTTCCTAAGTTTCTCCTCGTTAAAAGTATTATAACTCCCAACTATTACCTTCTTCCTTGCGATTTGTGGTCTGACACAGTAAACACTCACTCCAAGGACAAACTCACCAAGTCCCATTTCAAAAAGTGCCTCAGTAACCGCAGGGCTGAAACTAACAATTCTCTCGCATCTATCTGGAAGAAACAATTCTTTTCCCGTAATCTCGCAATAAACTTTTCGCATGATATCGCACTCTATTTTTAAACAAGACCCGCTTTAAATTTTTTCTTCCCTGATCAAGTTAATCTTCCTCTTAAACTCAGAACTTACCTGCTCTGGGTTTTCGGCTTTCATTATAGCTGAAACGACGGCGATACCGTCAGCGCCAGCAGTTATAACATCACCCATGTTTTCAATTGTTATTCCACCCGAGGCAAAGACAGGGATATCTTCTCCAAGAATTTCTTTTGCCCTTCTTATCATTTCAAGAGGAACAATTTCACATGAATCAACAGATGAGCTTGGGAAGATAGAACAAAACGAGATATAATCAACCTTGTTCTCCTTTGCCCATTCAATTTTCTTGATATCATTTCCGCAAGTGATGCCAATGATTTTATCATAGCCGATGATCTTTCTAATTTCGTCGCAAGATTTATCAGGTATTTCATACCCATCAAGATGTACACCATCAGCGTTAAATTTTGCACAAAGTTCAATATCATTCGCAATTAGAACAGGGACATCGTATTTATGGGCAATTTCTATCAACTTTTTCGTCGCATCGGAAAATTTTTCAAAATTTATTTCCCATGCAGATTTATCAGCCCATAATTGTATTACATCAACCCCACCATTTAGTGCTTTTTCAACTATTTCACACAACCTTTCTAAACCAAGCCTTTCAACTGCAGTTATATCGACAACGAAATATAGACCACCTTTTATCTTCATATTTTACCTCCATCCTTTGTTAACAGCATTTATATAAGCATTCCAGTAAGGATCTGTTTCAGGATAAACCAATGGTTCTTTTGTCCCATCTGGATTCTCAATCACTAACCCATATGAGGGCTCTTCAAAATATCCAACCTCCACAGATTCTATCCCATTTTCTGAAAGAACCTTTTGAAGCTCCGACACTTTCCCTTCCTTAATCGCAATTATCAATGTTCCTTCACTAAGTGAAATATACGGATCGATTTCAAATAGCTGGCAAATTTTTCTTGTCGTTTCTGAAACAATGATTTTATCTTTAAACACATGAACTCCACAACCACTTGCAACCGCCATTTCATAGATCCCACCAAGAACGCCTCCTTCGGTAGCGTCGTGCATCGCTGAAACGCCATCATCTCGAACGCCAATTTTAACAGCAGTCAAAGCATCATCAACAACGGAGAATTTTCGGAAATAACTTTGTGCTTCTTTTAAAAAATCTGAACCGAAATTTTTTTCAATCGTCTCCGGGAAAACGCGGGCAAGTATCCCCGTCGTTGCAATCGCTGAACCTTTTGTTATCACAATTCGATCCCCGGGCTTCGCCATGTTTGAAGAAAGATATTTGTCTATATCACCAATAGCGATAAATGTTCCACCCCCGACGATTGTATAATCAATTCCGAAAAATTTTCCAGTATGTCCGCCAACTATTGCTATGCCAAGTTTTTCACACTCACGGTGAAATGCATCCCAATAAATCTCAAACTCTTCTTTTGTTATTTGCGGCGGGAGATTGAAATCAAGCACCGCATACATCGGCGGGATCCCACTCGTTGAAAGATCCGAAGCAAGCAAATGAACCGTAAGCCACGCCGAATCCTCAAGACCAAGTGCTGGAATAATTGAAAGCGGATCTGATGTCAATATCATAACTTGCCTATCGTTTATCTTTACCACTGCGTTATCACAACCATAATTAGGACCGACAAGAACCTCATCCCTCTTTAAGCCAAGCTTTGGATAAATTATATTATCAAAAAACAACTTTCCAACTTTCCCAAACTTTGGAAAATCAACTTGCATATCACCAAACCCAGTTTATTTAAATTTAACTCCAAAACCAAGAAAAGAACCTCCCAACGGAAATTTCAGCAATTTTTTTATACCAAAAATCTTTGGAAAAACGGCGCATCTCCAATCAAGAAACTCATAACTCTTACCATCAAGCGCTCGTTTTAATTCCTTTTTTATCATCGGCAAAGAATAAAACCGTGCATTGTAATAATATGGATTTTTGCCAAGTTTGACTTGAATTATTCGCCTTATCGTTGGCAAACTCCACCTGTTCATCAAACCCATGACAATCCCTCGCCTCGCAACTCTCTCGGCTTCTTTAAAAACTTTGACAAGATCCGGCATATACTCAAGGCATGCGACATATAAAACAACATCAAAAGATTTATCTTTAAAAGGCAAAAACTCAGCCCTCGCGTTAATAAATTTTCCCTTATCCCATAATTCCTTTGCAACTCCAAGCATAACAGGTGAGATGTCAACTCCAACGATCTTATATCCAAGCGAACCCAACCATCTTGTAAAATGTCCCGTCCCACATCCAACCTCAAGAATCTCACTAACGCCATCTATCTGATCAAGTAAAAACTTTAACAGATTTTTCTCTTGGATATCCGCCTCCTTATATTTGCCCTCGTAAAATGATTCGTAAACTTTTGCTATCTCGGGTTTAAAATACCATGGTGTAAATTGTTTATCTTTCATAGGCTTTACTCATGCTTTAATTTTGTCAATGTTTTTCAAACTGTGTTTTCTCAACTGCTTTAGCAAGCTCTCAAAATCCTTCGGCAACTTCGCCTCAAATTCAATGTACTCTTTCTTCCTGAAGTGAAAGAAACCAAGTTTCAATGCATGAAGTGTCAATCTGCTCATCAATGGTCTTTCCGGCTCGCTTCTTTCGGCTTATACTTCTTTTTTATCTCAGACAAAAAAATTTCACTTTTGTTCCCATAAACTGAGTCTATAGCAAGCGGATGTCCAATCGCCTTGAAATGAACTCTGATCTGATGCATTCGCCCTGTAAGCGGTCTAACCTCAACAAGCGAATAATTTTCAAATTCTTCTAAAACTTTGTACTCAGTTATCGACCTTTTTCCTGACTCATAATCAACCCGCATCGTGCCGGGAACCTTCGGGTTTTCTGAAAGTGGAAGATCGATCCTTCCCTCTTTATTTCGCAAATGACCCATTATAAGGGCATAATAAATTTTGTTTACATCATGCTCTTCAAACTTTTCACTCAAGTCTGCATGTGCCTCTTCATTCTTCGCAAAGCAAATGACGCCGCTTGTTTCTTTATCAAGTCGATGAACAACAAATATTTTACCATATTCCCTCTTCAAAATATCGTAAAGATTTGGAATAGCGCTTGCGAATCTATCTGGGATGGTTAAAATACCTGCGGGTTTGTTCAAAACTATGAAATCATCGTCCTCATAAATGATTTCAACTTCATCAGCAAGCATCCGGGCTTTCATAGCCGCAGAACGGGATTTAATTTGAAAAATCAAAACTCAAATTTTAAATAAAAATTTAAACCCCGAGATGAAGGTATAAAGCCAAATTCATGATTTAAACTTTTGCTCTGCTTTCTTGCCAATATCAAAGCATCAATTGCGCTTGCGAAATGATTCGCAATTATAAAAACGAAAGAGAATTTGGCGTAATATCCAAACGCACGACTTTTAATTCTCATATCTTTATATCTTTGTCTTGATTGCTCCGAATCCCACCACCAATAAAATTTTTCCGGATCGTAAAGTTTCGCATAATCCCTATCTCTTCCTTTTCTTAAATTGTAATCATACACACTTCTGTAATTTTCAATGTTTGCAAAAAAATCATCCGGTTTCCCATTCGGGTCAATCCCAGCGCGAATCACCGCAAAATTTATCGCATCATCGTTTAACCATCGCCCATATTCATTCAACCCAAAATAGACAAGCCATAGCGAAATCTCAGAAGCAAGAAAATACTTTCCAACATCAAATCTTTCCAAATATGCCTGCCCAAGTCCCGGCACAATCAACGAAAAACCAAATGCAACAGCTGGAGATTTTTCTCTTTTCTCATTCTCTGAAACTATCCCCGAGATGATATTTTCTCTGATTTTAAATTTATCAATATCCCCAGCGAT
>NZ_CZVS01000006.1:0-42606 GCF_001535985.1 Candidatus Kryptonium thompsonii
GGGTGAGAGAATCATTAAATAAATCTTGCAAAAACCGCCATATAAATAACATAACTGGTGTTAAATATTTTCCACGGTGCGCTGGCACTTGGTTCAGCATTTTTATGGTCTCTTGGTATTATAGAAGTTGTTGATGCATCTCTCTACAGATTGTTATTTTGGGGGTTTGGTCACCCTGCTCAGCAGATTAACCTAGCTGCTATGGTTTCCGTGTGGTATCTGCTCTCTTATTTCACCGTTGGTGGTGTCACTCCATCTGAGAAAGTAAGTAGAACAGCATTCTTACTTTACGTGCTTTTTATCAATGCTGGTTCAGCGCATCATTTACTTGTTGACCCAGGGTTTGGCGCCCCATGGAAAATATTTAACACCAGTTATGTTATTTATATGGCGGTTCTTGCAAGTTTGATTCATTGCTTCGCTATCCCTGCGAGTGCTGAAATTGGTCAAAGGAAAAGAGGATTTAATAAAGGTTTATTTACTTGGCTTATAAAAGCACCCTGGTCAAATCCAGCATTTTCTGCGTTTTTCATATCCCTTGTAATCTTTGGATTTATTGGCGGAGCAAGTGGTGTTATTATGGGAGTTGAACAAATAAACATGAAATTGCACAATACACTTGGTGTGCCAGGGCATTTTCATGGAACAGTTGCTGCTGGAACTTCACTAGCGTTTATGGGTCTTGCATATTATGTGGTTCCGTTAATTTTTAGAAGGGAATGGCTTTCAAAGTTTTGGGCAAGAATTCAACCATTTTTATTTGGTGGCGGATTGTTTCTTATGGCTGTTTCAATGAATACACTTGGTAGATTTGGGATCCCGAGAAGGGTATGGGAAACCTCTGCTTTGGTTGTTCCATACAAAGAATTGCTTCAAGCTACCCTTGGAATTGGCGCTGTGGTTGCCTTCTTGGGTGCGTTGGTGTTTATTCTTCATACAGTTTTAACAATTATTTTTGGTAGAAAAGTTGAGGGAAAACCAAAATTTCCTGAGGTTGTCCAAGTTAGCAATCCAGATGAAAAGACCTCGACCCCAGGAACAATTGTTCTGGCGATTATTTTCTTCTTATATCTTGCGATTATGTACATTATAAATTGGTACTGGTTATCAAGGGTATGGGAGGTAAGATAGCTGAAAAAAAGCTTGAGTTTATTTCTATAGTGGCGATAAACATTATGTGGTTGTTTTTGATAGCTGTGTGGTTTTTAAGTGGTTTTGAAAATGAAATTGGATCATTGATAAGAACTTATTGCTTTGGATATGGTGCTTATGGAAGCGATGTAATAATTTCAAAAACGATTTCTATGATTTTACCGCCAGCTGTTATAACAGCTATTCTGATTATTTTATTCTTTAAAAGTAAGTTTTTCCGAAGGGGGATTTTCGCCACCACAGTTTTTCTTGTCGTACTCTTAATACCAGTTTATATTATCAGAACGAATATGGTGGCAAGTCCTCCTCTTCCAGTTGATAAAGAAATTCCAACAGATATTAAATTTCTTGATATTGATGGGAACATTTTTAATTTCTCACAAGTGGGTGATGATGAATATATCTTAACTTTTTTCTATATAAGTTGCCACGGTTCCTGTCCGTTGATTATATATGAAGTTAAGCGCATAAGCTTGAAATCCAACATACCAATTGTTATGGTATCACTTAATCCTGCTGATGATGTTAAGAAATTAAGAGCCTTCTACTTTGAAAACGGATTTAAGAAAACCGTGAAAATTATAAGAGCTGAGCGTGAAGATCTCGTCAGATTTATAGAATCGTTAAACCTTAGTATTGGAATCCCTGAAAAGGTTTCAGAAAATCCGCAGATTATACACCCCGTTCTTTTTATAAGATGTAAAGGAAACAAAGTTTTAAGTGAAGTTTACGGTTTAGGTGTTCTTGAAAAATTTTAACAAGTATAACTAAGAAACGAACCCAGGTAAAATTGCAACTTATATCTTTGATGTTTTTTATTGCTCTTGAGCTGCTTGCTCTTTACGTATACATCACTTGAAAAACAAATCTTGGGAAAGAGCTTGATATAGCAGTCTCGCTTTAGAATAAAATTTCTCAATTAAGATTCGTTTCTAGATTCCAATGCGGTGAAGGAGGTTTACAACAAAAGAGAGTGAAGAGTGAGCAGGCTTTGATTAAGCAAATTGCAATTTTAAGTTTTATTTTTAAAATTTTTGTAAGTAAAAATATATCTATTCCCAAATTGGTTGGGCTTAAGCGAGAAATGAAGATAAATTTGAATAAAATTTTCAGATATTTAAGTATAAAAACTAAGCTCTTGATCGCATTTATTGGTCTCTCTGTTATACCGCTTTCCATTTTTGGAATTTATGGGGCATATTTGAACATAAAAAATCTTAATCAGATCATATTTGAAAACATAAGCCATGATGTTGAGCTTATTCAGAAAAACCTTGAAAACTTTATAAACGAGGTTAAAAAAGATATCTTTTTCCTTCGTTCTTCCCATGTTCTGAGAAGTTATTTATTAAAGCCTGATCCATGGTCGCAAGGCGAGCTTGCAAAGGAAATTTTATCCTTTGTTCAAATCAAAGGTATATATTACCAGATTAAAGTTCTTGATGCGAGTGGATCCGAGATTTTCAAAATTCTTAAAGTTAATGGGAATTATGTCTTTATCCGTGAAGATGAATTTGAAACCCAGGGTGGAACTTATTATAAACTTCTTATAGGTAATTTAAAGCCCGATCAAATATCCTTTGCTCCAGCTGAACTTTTATCGCCAGATGATGAAATAGTCCCAGTTATAACTTGTGCTGCCCCAATTTATATTGATGGTAAATTTGCAGCTATACTTGTTGCTGATGTTTTTGCGAGGGAAGTTTTCAAAGTTATTGAAGATAATCCACATCATTATGCGGGGAAGACGATAATTTTAAATGAGCAGGGGTATTATCTCTATCATTCGGAGAGGAAGAAAGAATGGAATCGTCTGCTTGCGACGAGGGAAGTAGATAATTTCCTGACAAATTACTCTGGTAAGGTTTATTCAGAGATTATTTTGGGTAGCAAAAAGTTATTGCATTACGGGGATCAAATAATTTACAGTGCACCTTTATTTTCAAAGTTAAGTCCCCTTTCAAATAGATATATCATTTTAAGAGTTGTTAAAAGGGACCTTGTCTTTAAACCCGTGTATAACTTTTCAATCTTTTTCGTTATAATTTTTATTTTCTTTCTTACCATATCTTCGATTCTTGCCATCATAGCGGCTGGACAAATCACAAAGCCAATAAATGAGCTTAAAAAAGGAGCTCAGATCGTTGCATCTGGGAATTATGATTTCAGATTGAAAATTGAAACAAACGATGAGTTGGAGGAACTCGCAAACGAGTTTAATACGATGGCACAGATGCTTTCTCAGCATGAAAAGGAGATAGAGATGCATAGAAATCATCTTGAGGAACTTGTTGCACAGCGGACGAAAGAACTAATTGAGGAAAAGCAAAAACTTCAAAGTATACTTGATAATGTTCCAAGCGCATTCCTTCTAATCGATGAAAGCCGCAAAATAGTTACTGCAAGTTCTGCTGTTAGATTTTTGATTAATCATATGAAACCTGAGGATGTTGTAGGAACATATTGTCGTGAAAGTTTTAAAAATTACGATTTCTGTGAGGGATGCGATTTTGAAAAAGTGTTAAAAACGGGAAGGTCATCTGTAAGATTAATCAAAGAGAAAGATAGATATTTTGAAATTTTCATGATCCCTGTTCAAAGGGAAAGTGGAGATACATTTGTGCTTGAAGTGATAACGGATGTGACTGAACGAAAGAAAGCGGAAGAAAATCTTATAAAATCTGAAAAACTTGCATTTGTATGGGAAATGGCTTCGGTGATAGCCCATGAGATAAGAAACTCAATCACCTCAATTAAGATGATACTTCAACTCTATCTTGAGTCTGAAACTTTAAGTAATGAAAGCAGGGAATCCTTCACAGTTGCAATGAGTTCAATTCTCAGGATGGAAAATATAGTGAATCAGCTTCTTCAGTTTTCCAAACCAACCCCACCAAGGTTTGAGCCCATAAATGTAAATAGCATTCTCGAGCTTGCAGTTGAATTTGTGAAAATTCAATTCAAAAAGAAGAATATAAAACTGGTTAAAAATTATGACAAAAATATTCCTCAAATATATGCCGATGCAAATTCCCTAAAGGAGGCATTTATTAACATTCTGATTAATGCATTTCAGGCGATTGATAAAGCGGGGGTTATAGAAATTCGAACTAAGAGAGAGGTTTTAAATGCGGATATGTTTGAGAAGATGAATTGGAAAGATTTTGAGCCTAAATTTGCCCTAGGGGAGGATGTCGTGCACATAATTATATCTGACACTGGGTGTGGAATACCACCTGAAGATATGGATAAGATCTTTGAGCCATTCTTTACAACAAAGGCAGAAGGTACTGGACTTGGTTTATCGATAGTCAAAAGGGTCGTGACAAATCATGGGGGAGTTATCGATGTTGAAAGTGAAGTTGGAAGTGGCACGAAATTTCATATTTATCTACCAGTTAATAACTTGATAACAAACTTGGATGAAAAAGATGCATGGGCAAGCTAAAGTAATGGTGATTGATGACGATGAAAATATACTTTTTGCTTTTAAAAAAGTCTTGGAAAAAGATGGTTTCACTCCGATATTCTCAACGAACGGATTTGAAGTAATGGAAAAAGTTCAAGCTGAAAAACCAGATGTAATTTTCCTTGACATAGCTATGCCAGGGTTGGATGGGCTTGAAATTCTTAAACAGCTTAAAGACAAAGGAATTGAAACTCCTGTGGTGATCATAACCGGCTATGGGACAATGCAGACAGCTGTGAAGGCAATTCAGCTTGGGGCGTTTGAATACCTTACAAAACCTCTTGATATAAACAGAATACGTCTTTTAATTCAGCGTGCGATTGAAACGAACCAGTTAAAAAATAAGGTGAGGGAATTTGAGATAAAACAAAGTGAGATTGATTATGAGGAAAAATATCAAATAATTGGAAATTCACCTAAAATACAAGAAATATTCAAACTTATAGGTGTTATCTCAATGACGCCAAATACCACACCTGTTTTAATAACTGGCGAGAGTGGGACTGGAAAGGAGCTTGTTGCAAGGGCTATACATAGAAGTGGGGCAAATGCTTCTGAACCATTTGTCGCTATAAATTGTCCAGCTGTTCCCGAAAATTTACTTGAAAGCGAATTTTTCGGTCACGAGAAGGGAGCTTTTACAGGGGCTGATAAAAGAAAGTATGGAAAATTTGAAATTGCAGGAAAAGGGACAATACTACTTGATGAGATAACAGGAATACCTTCAAATTTACAGCAAAAACTTTTAAGGGTTATTCAGGAAAGGGAATTTCAGCGAGTTGGCGGGAATGAAACTATAAAAGTTGAGGCAAGATTTATAGCGACCACGAATCTTAACATAATTGAAGAAGTTAAAAAAGGAAATTTCAGAGAGGACTTGTATTACCGACTTAGTGTCTTTGTTATAGAAGTTCCTCCACTCAGGGAAAGGCGGGAAGATATACCTCTTCTTGCTAATTACTTTTTGAAAAAATACAGCAGGGAAATGAAAAAAAATGTATCAGCCATATCAGATTCAGCCATGGAAATTCTTGTTAATTACGATTATCCAGGAAATGTAAGGGAGCTTCAAAATATAATAGAAAGGTGTGTCATACTTTCAAAAGGAGGAATTATAACACCTGATCTTTTACCTGAGAATTTAAAATCAGGGAAACGGGATATTGACGATTTTAATATACCAATAGTTAGTGAAAATCTTGCTGAAGCAAGAAGAAAAGTTATAGAAGCTTTTGAAAAGAAATTTTTAATTGAACTCTTAAAGAAAAATCGTGGTAATGTGTCCTTGAGTGCAAAGTCCGCTGGCGTCACTAGGCAGAATTTAACATACTTGCTCAAAAAATATAACATTGATCCGAAATCCTTCCGCTGATGATAAAATTCCCTCCCTTAGTGAATGTAAAATTTTATTTACCTGACTTAAAAGCGTAGTTTTACATCTCTGCACGAGATATGCTTAAATATAAAAATTTTGGATAAAAAATTTCTTGGCACAGGATTTGAATTTCTAACTTTTCTGAAAAATTTTTCTACGGCTGGAAAAACACAAATTTTTAAATTTAATGGTTGGTAGGAAAATAACACGCAGGGATTTTATCAAAACTGTTGGATTTTTCATCTCTTCCGCGATTATTGCAAGTGGGTGTCGGCGCATCCCAGTGCAAAAGATCGTACCTTATGTTGAGAAACCTAAAGAGATCACGCCAGGTGTTCCGCTTTGGTATGCTTCAACATTTTTTGATGGGCTTGAATATTGTAGTATCACTGTCAAGACGATCGAAGGGAGACCTATAAAAATTGAAGGGAATGAGCTTTCCACCGTAACTTTTGGTGGCACAAGCCCGAGGGTTCAAGCATCAATTCATGGACTTTATGATTCAGATAGAGCGAAGGAGCCAATGATTAGCAGAAAAAGGGTGGAATGGAAGGAAATAGATGCTGAAATAATTGAAGAACTTAAAAAGATCAAAGAAAACCGTGGGAAAATAAGAATTCTTTCTCAAACTATAATCAGCCCATCGACAAAGAAAATTCTATCAGATTTTGCAGATTATTACCCGAACACTGAACTTATAATTTACGATACATGCTCTGCTTCCGCCGTTCTTGAGGCAAACAAAAAATGTTTTGGGGTACAAGCAATTCCTGATTATATGTTTGACAAAGCAAACATTGTGGTAAGTTTTGGCGCTGATTTTCTTGGCACTTGGATTTCCCCAGTTGAATATGCATATAAATACTCTCTTGCGCGCAAGCCCGAGGAAAATTTGGCGAGAAATAAAATCTTAAAACATATCCAATTTGAGTCCCGACTTTCGCTTACGGGAAGTAATGCTGACATAAGGGTTCCAGTAAAACCATCAGATGAAGTAAAAATTATCTTGGGTTTGCTTAACAATCTTCTTAAGATTTCATCAAACAATGGGAAACTTGGGGATATTATAGGAGATAAGATGAGCTCGGAACACAATGAAGTTTTATCAAAAATTGCATTGGAGCTGTGGGCAAATAGGAGTAAATCCATTGTTATTTCAGATTCAAACGATATAAATGTTCAAATTTTAATAAATGCGATAAATTTGATACTTAACAACTATGGAAACACAATTGACCTTAATAACCCGTGCTATTTAAGGCAGGGGATTGATTCGGGAGTTTACAGATTGATTGAGGAGATGGAAAACGGCGAAGTAAGTGCGCTGATACTTTACCATGTAAATCCTGTTTATAGTTTTCCTGAGCCTGAAAGATTTGTTAACGCTTTGAGAAAGGTTCCTTTGACGATTTCAATTTCAAATTATTTTGATGAAACCGCAGAGCATGTTAAATATTTTTGTCCAGATCATCATTACCTTGAATCATGGAACGATGCGGAGCCAAAGAAGGGGCATTACAGTTTTTCACAACCTGTTATTGGCAATCTTTTCAACACAAGGCAAGGACAGGAAAGTTTTTTGCTCTGGATGAATAGGTCGGCAGATTACTTAACATATATGCAAGAGCATTGGCGTGAAGATATATTGAAGGTTAAAAATGAAGAAGATTTCAAAAGGATTTGGATTGAATGTCTTGAGAAGGGGGTATATGAGGTTAAAACTTCAAATAAAAGTGTGCGGAAATATAGACCAACTTATGAAATTATTGCTGATGCTGTAAACTCGCTTAAACCTAAATTGAAGAGCTTGGATGGAAAAATTGAACTTATTTTATATCAGGATATTTCTGTTTCGGATGGAAGATACGCAAATAATCCATGGCTTCAAGAGTTACCGGACCCAATTACAAAAGTTTGTTGGGATAATTATGTTAGTGTTTCCCCTGAATTTGCGCTTGAAAATAATTTGAAGCAGGGTGATGTCGTAAAATTATCTTACGGAAGATATGCGGTCGATTTACCTATTTTCATTCAACCGGGTCAAGCTTATGGAACATTTGCAGTTGCCCTTGGATATGGAAGATGGAGGGCTGGTAAAATAGGGAATGGTGTTGGTGTTAATGTTTTTCCGTTTATCATTTATGAGGATGGGACATTTAGATACTCTGCAACTGTTGGTAGGGACTTTGCTGATGGGGTGAGGTTTGAAAAAACGGTCAAAAGTTATAAGCTTGCTCAGACACAACTTCATTCCGAGCTTGAGGGGAGACCCATAATTAAAGAAATGACGCTTGAGGATTTAAAAAATGGCAAGCTTGCAAGGGATCATACAGGTGAAGGATTGTCATTCTATCCAGAGCACAAATATCCCATTCATCATTGGGGTATGGTTATCGATCTTAATGCATGTATTGGATGTGGGGCTTGTGTTATAGCGTGCCAGGTTGAGAATAATATCCCTGTTGTTGGGAGGGAGGAGGTTTTAAATGCAAGGGAGATGCACTGGATAAGAATTGATAGATATTATTTGGGTGATCCCAAAAATCCTAAAGTTGTTTTTCAACCGATGATGTGTCAACATTGTGACAATGCGCCGTGTGAAGCGGTATGCCCTGTTTCTGCAACTATGCACAGCAGCGAGGGCATCAGCCAACAAATTTATAACAGGTGTATTGGCGTTAGATTCTGTCTTAACAATTGTCCTTATAAAGTTCGCAGATTTAACTGGTATGATTACACTGGGGCTGATAGCTTTTCTGGAAATGAACATATAATTGCTATAATGGACGATGAAATTGAGAGGATGGTTTTAAACCCTGATGTAACTGTGAGGTCAAGGGGTGTTACAGAGAAATGCACATTTTGTATCCAGCGAATTCAGGCAGGGAAGTTAAAGGCGAAGATGGAAAACCGTAAACTTAAAGATGGGGAGATAAAAACAGCATGTCAGCAAGCATGTCCAACAAAGGCAATAGTTTTTGGAGATTTAAATGACCCTGAAAGTGAAGTCTCAAAAAAATTTAAAAGTCAAAGACTTTATTTTGTCCTTGAGGAATTAAACACAAAACCAGGCGTGGGTTACCTTGCAAAAGTAAAGAACAGTAAGACATGAAATTTGTATCACACTTGAGAGAGCCATTAATTCTCGGAGTGAAAAATTATAAGCAAGTAACGGATGATCTTTGTGTCAATGTTGAATCAAAACCTGGTAAATACTGGTATATTGCGATAGGGATATCATTATCAGCTTTTTTGATCGGGGTTATCTCAAGTTTTATCACTATTTATGAAGGGATCGGCACTTGGGGTTTGAATAAGACGGTGAATTGGGCAATGGATATAACAAATTTTGTTTGGTGGATAGGAATTGGTCACGCTGGGACTTTTATATCCGCAATACTGCTAATTCTCAAACAAAGGTGGAGAACAGCTGTAAGCAGGACTGCAGAAGCTATGACGATTTTTGCAGTTATGTGCGCTGGTTTCTTTCCACTTATACATATGGGGAGACCATGGCTGTTTTTCTATATAATTCCCTATCCTAACACCCGTGGTCCTTTGTGGGTGAACTTTAACTCCGCTCTCGTTTGGGACTTTTTTGCCATTTTCACTTATTTCACAGTGTCCCTTCTATTCTGGTACACAGGGCTTATACCAGACATCGCTACATTGAGGGACAGGACAAAATCAAGATTGAGAAGATTTGTTTATAATGTGCTTAGTTTTGGGTGGAGTGGCTCGTTAAAGCAGTGGCACAGACATGAAGTATTATCAACTATACTTGCAGGTCTTGCTACACCACTTGTTGTATCTGTTCATAGCATAGTCAGCTTGGACTTTGCAACTTCTGTGATTCCTGGCTGGCATTCAACCATATTTCCACCCTATTTTGTCATAGGGGCTATCTTCTCGGGATTTGCAATGGTTCAAACTCTTGTGATTGTTATGCGAAAAGTTTTTAAGCTCGAAAATTACATAACTTTGAAGCATATAGAGACAATGAATAAAATGCTTCTCTTGACAGGTTCACTTGTTGGTATAGCCTACTTCACAGAGATATTTATGGCCTGGTATTCAAATAATCCATATGAGTTTTCCGTGGTTCTTAACAGAATAAAAGGTCCATATAGATGGCTTTATTGGCTCATGCTTCTTTTCAATGCTGTCCTGCCTCAATTTTTCTGGTTGAAAAGGGTGAGGACAAGTATTTTGTCAACATTTATCATATCAATTCTTATAAATGTAGGGATGTGGCTTGAAAGATTTGTGATAATTGTAACTTCCCTTCATAGGGATTATCTCCCATCAAGCTGGACAATTTATATCCCAAGCGTAGTTGAAATTGGTTTATTCGTTGGGACGCTTGGATTTTTCTTTACAGCTTTTCTTATCTTTGCGAAGTTTTTCCCTGTTGTTTCAATTGCTGAGATTAAATCAATTTTTAAAGTTTCAAGTGAGGTGGTAAAAGGAGATGGGGAACTCGTTAAAGACAATAAGCCTGTTGAATTGCCGAGGTTTTCAAGTTTTCGGGGGCAGCAGTTTATGATTATTTATAACGACGAGAACAAGTTAATTGAAGGATTGAAAAAATTTGTAAGTTTGAACTTTAAAGTTGTTGATGTATTTACACCATTTCACATTCATGGAATTGATGAAATTTTAAATTTGAAAAAAACAAGGCTACCGAAGGTTGCTTTCTTTGCTGGTTCTATTGGTGCTGTTACAGGTTTTGTGTTTCAGTCATGGGTTCATGCTCTTGACTGGCCAATGAATTTTGGCGGTAAACCTTATTTCTCGTTCCTTTCTTTTATCCCAATTACATTTGAGTTAACGGTGTTATTCTCAGCCCTTGCCTCTGTTTTCTCATTTTTCTTCAGAAGTGAATTGTTTCCAGGAGCAAAAAGCCTTAATCCGATTATAGATGATACAGGCGATAAATTTGTTGTGTTGATTGATTTTGATGAATTCAGTTTGAGGAGGGAGATAATAGATAAATTATATGGAATTGCATTTGAAACTGGGGCAATTGAGATTAAAATCAAGCAAGAGAAATGACATGAAAGCAAAATTTAAAATAACTTTTCTAATTTTGGCTTTGTTCCTTATATCTTGCAAAGATTCCAAGAAACCAAATTTTGAATATGCCCCAGATATGGCACATTATTTACCTTATCCATCTTACTCTGAAAACCCAAAGCTTCCCTTGGGTAGATCAGCACTTACACCTGTGGAAGGAACTGTACCCCGTGGGCATAAGCCCTTTCCATATCCAAATGATATAGATGGTTTTGAAAGAGCCGGAAGAGAACTTAAAAATCCATTTGCTTCAACTCAAAGCGTTCTGGCTGAGGGGAAACGGCTATACGATATATACTGTAGTGTTTGTCATGGTGAAGCTGGCAGGGGAGATGGACCTGTCACAAAAAGTGAACAATTTCCAAAGTTAACTACCATGGATTTGGCATCTGAGGTGGTCAAAAATCTTTCTGAGGGTCAGATTTATTTTGTCATAACTCATGGTTTTGGTCTAATGAACTCGTATGGCGGTGTGCTAACCCCGGAAGAAAGATGGAAAATTGTATCCTATGTGCGTTATTTACAAAATCTTTCTGAAAGTCAACCTGTTCAAAGGGATACTTTATCAAAACCTAAAATTTCCGCTTCTTTGGATTTTTACCCGGGAGGTAAGGTGGGAAACAGAGATATGATAATAATAGCGATTGCATTTTTGCTGGTGACTGCGGTTATTACTTTGCTTAGAAAAAATTATTTAGCGCTGATTTTTTTAACTTTAATTCCTGTTGTTATCTATCTTGGCGTTCAATTTTTTAACTATTTCGCATCTTTTGGGAGGCAGGAAGGTTATCAACCGGAGCAGCCTATAATATTTTCGCACAAAGTTCACGCTGGTGAATATAAAATTAACTGCCTTTATTGTCATTTTGCAGCTGAAAAAGGTCCTGTCGCTGGGGTTCCATCTGTTGAAACATGTATGAATTGTCACAAATTTATAACGGAGGGAAAAAATACGGGAGAGGTGGAAATAAAAAAGATTTTTGAAGCGTTCTCAAATTCAGAACCAATAAGGTGGACAAAGGTTAACTTTCTCCCTGCGCACGTTCGCTTCAGTCACGCTCAGCATGTTAAAGTTGGAAAAATAGACTGCCAGAGATGTCATGGTCCTGTTGAGCAAATGGATGTTATGAAGCAGTTTTACTCACTTTCAATGGGGTGGTGTATAGATTGTCATAGGAAAGCTTCAATTGATTTGAGTAACAGATATTATGACATAAAAACTAACCAAAAGATCACTGTAGTTGATGTAAATAAACTTGATTGTCAAACATGTCATTACTAAACAAAAGTTTTGCATCGAACATGAATATAAATAACTACGCACCGTCTGAGAGATTTAATTTTACAAGAGGGCTTAGGATTTTCGTTTTTGTTTTAATTTTGATTGGGATTGTCTCATTATCATACGCTGTTTTAAATGGATATCCGTTAAAAAGGATACTTGTGGCGATTTTTGTTAACAATTTTTATTTCTTGAGTATTTCATTCGCTGGAACTTTCTTCATAGCAGTTCAATATCTAGCTGGCACAAGTTGGTATGTTTGTTTTAAGCGTGTTCCCGAAGCGATCTCTTCATATTTCCCCGTAGCTGGTTTAGTTATACTTGCGCTTTGCATTGATCCCGGCAGAATTTATCCGTGGGTTCATTCTGCTGAATTAAGTGTAAAGTTCCCGAATAAATTTTTATATCTTGAGCCAGGTTTCTTTACATTTCGTACAGTTATATATATTTTGCCTTGGGTTATCCTTTCGAGTTTAATAAAGAAAATTTCATTGAGACTTGATATAAGTGGAGATGTTAAGTTATTAAAACATGGAGTTCTTTACTCGTCGGCGTTTGTTGTCTTCTCTGCGATCACGACTTCAACATCAAGTTGGGATTGGCTTATGTCGATTGAACCGCACTGGTATAGTGCCCTCTTTGGGTGGTATAATTTTGCAGGGATGTTTTTAAGTGGCGTTGCCTCAATGACAATTCTTGTTTCGTTTTTAAAGGCACGTGGTTATTTGAGCCTTCTTAATGAAAATCATCTCAATGACCTTGGGAAATATGTTTTCAGCCTAAGCATCTTTTGGGCATATTTATGGTATTCACAATTTTTTATAATCTGGTATGGTAACATACCTGAAGAAGTATCTTACTTTTTTAAGAGGGCACATGACTACGAGGTTATCTTTTATGGAAACATCATAGCAAATTTTGGGATACCTTTCTTTTTGCTCTTAAGTAAAAAATCTCGTCAGAGAGTTATTTATCTTGTTGGGGCATCATTAGCCATTTTGGTGGGGCGTTGGTTTGATTTGTACTTGATGGTTGCCCCAGGAATTAGTGAAGCTAAATCAATCCCCGACATTTTTGAGATTGGGATGTTCGTTGGTTTTCTTGGGATATTTATGCTGGTTGTCTTCAGATTTTTGTCAAGCAATAATTTAATACCATCGGGTCATCCATATTTCAAAGAAAGTTTAAATCCCACTTAAACTTTCAATTTTAATCCTTGTGGGAATTTGGTTAAATTTAATAAAAAAGTTCAACTCCGAATGATCATCTTGTGGATTTTATTACTTCTATCTCTCTTTGTAAATCAAGGGTATGTTTACGCTGGTGATATAAAGGGAAAGGTTTTGATTCAAGGAGGGAAAGGGGTTAAAGATGCTGTTGTTTATATAGATGAGGTACCGGGGGGAAAATTTTCGCCGCCAGGCGAACCTGCTGTGATGGATCAGCGGAATTTAAAATTTATTCCCCATGTTTTACCAATTCTTGTTGGGACCACAGTTTATTTTTTAAATAATGACAATGTCTTGCACAATGTTTTTTTGCCCGATGTATGTCCTGGTGAGCTGGATTTGGGCACATGGTTTAAAGGTGATGTTAAAAAATATACATTTACAAAACCATGCATTGTGACAATACTTTGCAATGTTCATCCGGAGATGGAAGCTTATATAGTTGTTCTTAAAACGCCCTACTTTGCGGTCACCGATAGGGGAGGGAATTTTACTATAAAAGATATTCCACCCGGTGAGTATACATTAAAAGTTTGGCATGAAAAACTGAGGGGAAAAGATATAAAAGTTAAGGTTCCCGAAAAAGGCTCGGTTTATATTAATTTAATATTGAGCCGATAATTCAAGATGATTTCTTTCTTATGGAGTTTTTTCTGCGTTTCGTTGAATTAAGTTTTTAAGGATAAGAAGTGCTACCAATATTAATGTCCCAAATGGAAGAAGCAGTACAAGAATATATTTCCAGTTTATCTTTCCATTGAGGGGTTGCCGGCGCCCTTCTTCAACGATCTCATCAAGATATTCGGACAGATACTGAGGTCCTTTTGATTCCTTCATATCGTTTGTTAATCTATGATTTTTTTGTTATTTGGTTTTAATTTAGCAAAAATTTTGAGATTTTTGAAGTGATTCAGATCAAGATTTTGATTTTTGGGGGGTAATTTTTAAATTTTCAAAGCAAATTAACAACAAAAATAGGTGATAAATGGCGGTAAAAATTTCTCCCACCGAAGTTCACAGCACCTTATCAAAGCACATACTTGCTGATGGATTTGAAATGGTTCTTGACCTTAAGAGAAGCCAAGGCAGGCGTCTCGTTGATGCAAAAACGGGAAAAACATATTTAGATCTATTTTCATTTTTTGCTTCTTCAGCTCTTGGTATGAACCATCCGAAATTGCTTGAGAAAGATTTCCTTGAAAAATTAACGCTTGTTGCAATTAATAAGCCAACGCTTTCAGATATTTACCCAGCTGAATATGCGGAATTTGTTGAAACATTTTTTAGCCTTGCTGTGCCAAATTATTTTAAGTATGCATTTTTTATCGAGGGTGGAGCTCCTGCGGTTGAGAATGCATTAAAAGTCGCTTTTGACTGGAAGATGCAAAAAAATCTTGAGCGTGGATTTTACAAGTCGATTGAAGATGAATCAAAAATGGTTGTTATACATTTTCGTCAGGCATTTCACGGACGCCTTGGCTATACGCTTTCGCTTACCAATACAGACCCGATAAAACATAAATATTTCCCCAAGTTTAAGTGGCCCCGCATTCATAATCCTGCGATTAAATTCCCGCTTAATGAAGAAAATTTAAAAAAGGTTGAAGAAGAAGAACAACTTGCATTGAATCAGATAAAAGAGGCGATAAAAGAACATGGGCATAATATAGCTGCTTTAATAATTGAGCCAATTCAAGCAGAGGGCGGTGATAATCACTTCAGAAAAGAGTTTCTCGTCGCTCTGCGTGAGATCTGTGATGAGAATGAAATTATGTACATAATGGATGAAGTTCAAACTGGAGTTGGTTTGACGGGTAAGATGTGGGCACATGAACATTTTGTTAAGCCAGATATAATTGCCTTCGGGAAGAAAACACAGGTTTGTGGAATTCTTGTGAGTGAACGAGTTGACGAGGTGAAGGATAATGTTTTTTCATGTTTCGGGCAGGATAAATTCAACATTTGGGGGGAATTTAACGGATATGATAAGATTTGCAAGGGTACTTGAGGTCATCCATGAAGAGAATTTACTCGAAAACGCAAGAGTTGTTGGTGAACATCTTTTAAACAAACTGGTTGAGCTTCAGAGCGAATTTCCAGAAATTATTTCGAATGCTCGTGGGCGTGGATTGATGTGTGCATTTGATTTGCCTGATGCCGAATTTAGGAAAAAGTTTTTGAAAAAGGTTTATGAAAACGGCGCTGTGATGATAGGTTGCGGAGAAAGATCGATAAGATTTAGACCACCGTTGACAATTACAAAAGATGAGGTTGACGAGGGGATAGAGATAATAAGGAAATCGCTCCTTGAACTGAAAGATTAGTTCTTAACACAATTAAAGTTTGGATGCGCTTTAAAGCTTACCATAAGTCTTGAAATTCATATATATATGTTAAATTCACTCTGCCGACTTGACAATTAGAATTTTACTTCTTACATTATAGCAAAACCGCTAATTAATTTTAATGTTTTGTGAAAGCGGAGAACCCTGATGTATTTTTTTAAAACAATTTAAAAGGAGGTTTGTATGGAGAAGATTAAAAAGGAAGCGATGAGTGTCACAACTAAAGTTGACACTCACGAAGAGGAAACTTTATCCTTATATAAATCTTCAGGAAAAGGTTTAAAGTTTCATAGATTTTTTACGAAACCGGGCGTTCATCCATTTGATGAGATCCAGTGGGAAATAAGAGATGCGGTGATAACAAATGAAAGAGGTGAGGTTGTTTTTGAACAAAAAGGGGTTGAGGTGCCCGCTTTCTGGTCGATGCTTGCAACGAATATAGTTGTGTCAAAATATTTCCATGGTCAAGTTGGCACTCCTGAAAGAGAATACAGTGTTAAACAGTTGATAGAAAGAGTTGCGAGGACTATAACCAATTGGGGGATAAGGGATGGATATTTTGCAAGCGATGAGGACGCTGATATTTTTTATAATGAGCTTGCTTATTTGCTCGTGAATCAATATGCTTCTTTTAATTCACCTGTTTGGTTCAATGTTGGGATTGAGGAGAAACCGCAAGCTTCTGCTTGTTTTATAAATTCAGTTCAGGATACGATGGAGTCAATTCTTGAGCTTGTGAAAACCGAGGGAATGCTTTTTAAATATGGCTCCGGCACTGGGACGAACTTTTCAACACTTCGTTCATCAAAGGAAAAACTTTCCGGCGGAGGAATTGCAAGCGGTCCAGTTTCATTTATGCGTGGGTTTGATGCCTTCGCTGGTGTTATAAAAAGTGGTGGAAAGACCAGAAGAGCAGCAAAAATGGTTATACTTAATGTCGATCATCCTGATATTATTGATTTCATCAAGTCAAAAGCCGAGGAAGAAAAGAAGGCACATATTTTAATAAAAGCAGGTTATGATCCTGGGTTTAATGTGCCCGGCGGTGCTTACGACTCTGTTCAATTTCAAAATGCGAATCACTCTGTCAGGGTGACAGATGAATTTATGAAGGCAGTTCTTGAGGATAAAGAGTGGCATACAAGATATGTCACAACTGGTGAGATATGCGATACATATAGGGCAAGGGATATAATGCGTATGATAGCTGAAGCAGCGTGGCTTTGTGGAGATCCAGGAATGCAATTTGACACAACGATCAATAATTGGCATACATGTCCAAACACTGGTAGAATAAATGCAAGCAATCCATGTTCTGAGTTTATGTTTCTTGATGATACTGCTTGTAATCTTGCTTCTTTAAATTTGATGAAGTTTAGAAAGGAAGATGGAAGTTTTGATGTTGAGGCGTTTCGCCATGCAGTAGATGTTTTGATAACCGCTCAAGAAATAATAGTTGATAATGCAAGCTATCCAACGAAAGCAATTGAGAAAAATAGTTACGACTACAGGCCCCTTGGACTTGGGTATGCAAATCTTGGGGCTTTGCTGATGTCACTTGGGCTTCCATATGATAGTGAACCAGCACGAGCTTATGCAGCTGTGATAACTGCGATCATGACAGGTGAAGCATATAGGCAATCGGCTTTGATTGCAAAAGAAATGGGTCCTTTCAGAGGTTATGAACTTAACAGAGAGCCGATGCTTGGTGTGATAAGAAAACATATGTCATATGTGGATAAGATCGATAAAAGCTTAATTCCCGAGGAGTTATATGAATCCGCTAAAAAAATCTGGTCAGAGACTTATGAACTTGGGCAAAAGTATGGATATAGAAATTCGCAGGTGACAGTTATCGCACCAACGGGAACAATTGGATTTATGATGGATTGTGATACAACAGGAATTGAGCCGGATATTGCACTTGTTAAGTATAAGAAGCTTGTCGGTGGCGGGTTTTTGAAAATTGTAAATAACACTGTTCCACTTGCCCTGAAAAAGCTTGGTTATACGGACAAACAGATCGAGGAGATAGTTAATTATATTGATAAAAACGACACGATTGAGGGAGCTCCACATTTGAAGCCCGAGCATTTGCCAGTTTTTGATTGTGCGTTCAAACCAGCTAAGGGTAAGAGATTTATCCACTATATGGGTCATGTTAAGATGATGGCAGCTGTTCAACCATTTATATCTGGGGCTATTTCAAAAACAGTCAACATGCCGAACGATGTGACTGTTGATGATGTTATGCAGTTGTATATTGATGCGTGGAAGATGGGACTTAAAGCAATAGCAATTTACCGTGATGGTAGCAAAGGAACCCAACCACTCTCCACAAGCATCGATGATGAAAAGAAAACATCAGCTGGTGAAGAAAAGAAAGTTGAATTTAAACCGGTGCGCCGTCGCCTTCCGGATGAGAGAAATTCAATCACGCATAAATTCAGCGTCGCTGGTCATGAGGGCTATATAACTGTTGGAATGTATCCAGATGGAACACCTGGGGAAATTTTCATAACGATGAGTAAAGAAGGTTCAACTTTGAGTGGATTGATGGATGCCTTCGCAACAGCAATTTCACTTGCGCTTCAGTATGGAGTGCCTTTGAAAGTTCTCGTTGATAAATTTAGCCATATGAGGTTTGAACCAAGTGGTTTCACAAACAATCCCGAGATACCAATTGCGAAATCAATAATTGACTACATTTTCAGATGGCTTGGTAAAAAGTTTCTGAAGCCAGAGGAACAGCCGAGCAATGTTGATCACACAGATATTTTAAATGAGATTCATTTATCCCAAGAGAAGGTTGTTTTAAGAAGCGAAACGCTTGAGAAGTATGAAAAGCAAATTTTTGAAATTCAATCTGATGCTCCACCATGTCCAAGCTGTGGGGCTATAATGCAGAGGTCTGGTTCTTGTTATGTTTGCCCAAATTGCGGTTCAACTAGTGGCTGTTCGTAAATCAAATTGGGCATCCCCTTGTGGATGCCCTTTTTAATTTTTAAATAAAAAAGCACATAGAAAAATGCGAAAGATGATAATTGCTGGAAACTGGAAGATGAACAAAGATATCAAAGAAACCTTTGATTTTCTCCTTCCTCTGAAAAATAATTTAATTGGGCAAAACTTGAATGTCGAAGTTGTGGTATGCCCACCGTTTACATCTCTTTTTATTGCCTCGGATATTTTGAGAGAGACAAATATAAAAATTGGGGCACAAAACATGTTTTATGAAGTTGAGGGGGCATACACAGGGGAAATTTCACCGAAGATGTTAAAATCGGTAAGGTGTGAATATGTTATCCTCGGGCATTCAGAGCGTAGGAGATATTTTGGTGAGACAGATGAAATTGTAAATAAAAAGGTTAAAAAAGCAATTGAATTTGGCTTGAAACCAATAGTTTGCGTTGGCGAAACCCTTGAGGAGAGGGAAAATGGGGAAACATTTAAAGTTCTCGAAAAACAGATAAAGGGAGTTCTTGAAGGTTTAACTTACGAGCAAATGAGAAATGTTGTAATTGCATATGAACCAGTTTGGGCGATTGGAACTGGAAGAAATGCCACGCCAGACCAAGCGCAGGAAGCGCAAAGATTTATAAGGGAGCTCGTTGCTGGCTTGTTTAATGATGGTATAGCACAGAACTTAACAATTCAATATGGTGGTAGTGTCACACCTGAAAATGCTTATTCCCTTCTCTCCCAACCCGATGTCGATGGTGCGCTTGTTGGAGGTGCAAGCTTAAAAGTTGATGCGTTTTTGAAGATCATAAAAGCAGGTGAAACTGCATCTGTTGAGAAGAAGAATTGAATTTACTTTTGAGGTTGCGGTCTTACTATTAAAACTGGGCATGTGGATTTTCTTATCACCTTTTCCGCGGTGCTGCCGAATAATAGATGCTCAACCCCAGTATGTCCATGTGATCCAATCACAATAAGATCAACATTTTCACTTTTAGCAAATTCGATTATCTCAGTATAGGGTTTTCCAAGTTTCACAAGCCCGCGGACATTATATTTATCTTTTAAAGCATTTACGATTTCATTAACTTTATCTTCTGATTTTTGTATCAACTCACCCTCGATTGAGGGTATGTTAACTTGACCCATTGTTAAGTCGGCTACAAACATAATTGGTTCGACAACATTTAAAAGAATAAGTTCGGCGTTGAATTTTTCTGCAAAGAGTTTTGCATATTCGAGGGCAAAGAGCGAATGCTCTGAAAAATCAATGGGGATGAGAATTTTTTTGATTTCGTTCATTTTTATCCCTGGTTTGCTTTCAATTCTTCAATGTTTGATTTTAATGCTTCAATTTCTGCTTTTAGTTGGGTGACTTCCTGATTTGTCCTTCTCAGTCTTTCTGCGATTATTTCGGCGAGTTTAAGAACAATTTTAATTCCAAGGCGTGGATGTTTTTCAATTATTTCAAAAAGGTCGGGTCTAAAGAAGCCAATTATTTGACAATCCGTTCGACAAATCGCTGACGCAGATCGTGGAGATTCATCTATAAGTGCAATTTCACCGAAGAAATCACCATCTTTTAAAATTGCCAGTTCTTTTTTATTTCCATCTGGGTCTGTGTATTGAATCAACACTTCACCTTCTTGAATGATATACATACCAAGGCCTGGGTCTCCTTGATAGAATATATACTCTCCTGCTTTATATTCCCTCTTGTGAACGATCGATGCAAGCAGTGAAATTTCTTTGGGTTCAAGATGCGAGAAAGCAGGAACATCCTTCAATATAGCTTCAACGGTTTCATCTTTCTTTTTTCTGCCCCTGAATATATTTGCCCAAAAAATATCTCTTGGTATCATTTTTAAGATCACATTAACTTTTGTTTTAAATAAAATAAAAAACTAAGCTTAAAAAAACAACGGGTTCAGTCGTTTCTAAGATTTATGAAGAGTAGGTTATATTTTTTAATTGTTGGTGCAAGCAATGGGTAAATATGGGGAAAGTTAATAACTTTCTTAGCCAATTGCAATTGGTGGAATGAAAAGATATGCGGTTGATGAAACTCGTGGAAAGTTTACATTGAATGCTGGAGCCGGTTTAAATCTTGGCATCCCAGGCTCATCCATAAGATTAAAATTTGATTATTCCTATTCGGATCTTTACAGGCTAAAGCAAGCCCATAGAGTTTCCCTTGGCGTTGTTTTATAAACCAAAGATTCATTACCCCTATCCCCGGCTCAGCGATGAGCTGAAGCCGGGTTTTTTTATTTTTAAAACTTTCCTTTCCTTGTTTTCGTCATAAAAAATAAAAAATTTAACTTGCTATGAAAAAATCACTTGCTCTCATTTTTTTGACTTTTCTAGGTTTTTCGGTTTTAATCTGTGATGATTTCAAGTTTTGGAAAGGGGGAGTTT
The DNA here is from genome assembly GCF_001535985.1 of Candidatus Kryptonium thompsonii. Taxonomy (NCBI): domain Bacteria; kingdom Pseudomonadati; phylum Candidatus Kryptoniota; genus Candidatus Kryptonium; species Candidatus Kryptonium thompsonii. Next base: position 21,308 of record NZ_CZVS01000006.1, read on the forward strand.
ATAACCCGGCGATTCCAACCCCTAAGCAAATTCTTGGATATGAGATTGGAGACTTCATAACTGAACATTATGAAATGGAACGCTATATTGATGCACTTGCTAAGTCCTCCAACAGAATAAAAGTGATAAAATACGGTGAATCATATGAAAGAAGGGGAATGTATCTTTTGGTGATAAGTTCACCCGAAAATCTCTCTCGGCTTGATGAGATAAGGGGAAATATAAAAAAATTAACAGATCCAAGGATAACATCTGAAATAGAGGCTAAGAGGATAGCTGAATCTAATCCGATAATCGTTTGGTTGAATTATTCGGTTGATGGTGATGAAACATGTGCATTTGAAGCCGGAATTCAAGTTGCATATCAACTTTGTGCTGGTGAAGATGAAACGACTAAAAGAATTCTAAAAGATGCGGTCGTTATAATTAACCTTCCACATAATCCTGATAGCCATCAAAAAGCCGTCTCGTGGTTTAAAGCAACATTTGTTGGAAAATATGGAAATCCAGACCCATACGCTTCCGAACATCGCGGTGACTGGAGAATGAAAACAAATTATAATCACTACCTTATCGATTTAAATAGAGATGCGTTCGCATGTTCACAGATTGAAACACAAAAAGTCGTTGAGCAACTTCACTATTGGAATCCTCAAGTTTTTGCAGATCATCATGGCGAGACAAAGAATATGTTCTTTGTCCCCTATGCTCCTCCTGTAAATTTAAACATACCAGCGACAACTAAAAAATGGGCGCAAGTTATTGGTCTTAACATTGCTCGAGGATTTGACGACTATGGTTGGAGTTATTATACAGGTGAAGTTTTTGATTTACATTATCCTGGATATTGGGATTCATATCCAGCTTTAAATGGAGCAATTGGGATGACATTTGAAACTGATGCTGGAGGGAGAAAGGGTTTTCAATTTGAAAGGGAAGATGAAACTGTGATAACTTTTAAGGAGGGAATACATCACCATTTCATAGCATCGATGAAAACGCTTGAAGCAGCTGTGAATCATAGAAGTGAAATTCTTTTTGATTTCTACAAGTTTAGACAAACAGCGCTTGAAGAGGCAAAAAAAGAACAATATAAACAATTTGTCATCGTGCCTGACAAAGACAAAGAGAAAACCTCAAGATTTATTGAACTTTGCTTAAAGCATGGCATTGAAGTTTATGAAGCTAAGGAATCATTTACAAGTGCATCCGCTAGAAGTTATTTTGATAAGACAACAACTAAAAAAACATTTAAGAAGGGTGTTTTTATAATTCCGATGTATCAACCTCAAAAACGACTCTTGAAAACTCTATTTGAACCGGATCCTCAAATGGAAGAAGAGTTTTTAAAGGAAGCAAGGTTTGCCTACGAATACAATAAAAAACTTGGAAAAAATGTTCGTCGCCTTCCACTTGGGTTTTATGATGTCACCGCATGGAATTTGCCAATCGCATGGGGAATTGAGTATTATCTAACTGAGGACGAAGCGAAGGTTAAAGTTGAAAGAGTAAATCAAAAACCTGAATTTAACTTTTATATTCCAACTGATACGCCAAAATACGCCTATGTCTTTAAATATGATACAGATGCCTCGGCAAAAATGCTGGCTAAACTTTTGGCTTATGATTTTAAAGTTGGGGTTGCATCTAGATATTTTTACAGTGAAACTGGTGAATTCTTCCCGCGAGGGACGGTAATAGTTCGTGTTGAAAGAAACAGACATATTCAGGATTTCCATCAAAAGATAAAAACGTTTGCGAAGGAATTTGGTGTGGATCTTTACACAATAAATACTGCATACACAGAACGTGGAATTGATTTAGGTTCAAATTGGGTGGTGGAGTTGAAGAAACCTAAAATAGCTGTATTAACCGAGGAGCCAGTATCTCAAACATCTTATGGAGCGATATGGTATCTTTTTGAGAGAGTTTATGAATATAGCTTCACGCCGATACGATGGGATTATTTTTCAAGCGTTGATCTTTACCGCTACAATGTTTTGATAATTCCAGATGCAAATGCGAATCAATTGAAAAAATTGCTTGGAGACGATGGTGTTAAAAAGTTAAAAGAATGGATTTCAAATGGTGGTGTTTTAGTTACATTAAAAAATGCTTCAGTTTTTCCAACTTTGAAAGGGGTTGAATTTACAACATCAAAACTTCTCGGTGAAGGTTCCTCTGAGGATGATGAGTACGAGGAGAAAAAACCTGCGGAGGCAAAGGATACTGTCAAAGTAAAAGAGAAAAAGGTTGCTGAAAGAATTGAGTTTACACCTGGGGCAATTATGCGCGTTAAACTTGACACTTTACATTTTCTATCGTTCGGCTATGGCGACGAAATAGCTGTTCATATATATTCAAGTTTGATTTTTGAGAAATCGAAGGATGGTGCGAACCCTGGGGTTTTTGCAGATAAAGATGTTCGCATAAGTGGTTTCGTCTGGGAGGATATGGAGAAGAAATTTCCGGGAAAGGCATATTTAATTGAAGAACCGGTTGGGCGTGGGAAAGTTATAATGTTTGCTGACGATCCCAACTTTCGGCTTTATTGGCAAAGTTTGAATCGGTTGTTCTTGAACTCTGTTCTTCTTTCACCAAGTTTTTGAATTTTTAAGATCAGTTGTTTATATTTTTTAAAAAAGGCGGCGGATTTCCTCCGCCTTTTTAAGTTAAAAAACTTAAAAATAGAAAAATCATACCATACATGTCACATATCGGGGAAAATAGTGGGGCGGTGCGGAAAAATCCTGCAAACTTAAAGCGGGGGTATCTTTATGAGACTAAAAATTACTCTTTTCCCTCAAACTGTTCCTACTGTAATTCCAGTAAATTACAATCATCTTGTATATGCAGAGATAGGGGACAAGATAAAAAGACATAACGATGCATTTAAAGGCGACAGAAGATTAAAAAATCTTGGCATTTTTAAGGAAAGATTTAGGATTTATACATTTTCATTCCTTCGCTTTAAAAATTTTTTGATAGAAAATGATGAGGTGAAATTAACAAATCCTGAGGAATTTAATTTTTTCATCTCATCACCTTTTGGTTCATTTATCGAGGGATTAGCTCTTGCATTTTTAAGGGACGGGAATTTCAGAGTTGGGGATGCTAATTTTGTGGTTAAATCGGTTGCAAAAATTGAGCCACCAAAGTTTGCCGATGAAATGAAACTTCGGCTTCTATCCCCAATTGCTGTCGTCAAGAGCAAAGGTAAGAGGGAAATCTTTATGACTCCAGAGGAAACAGGCTATTTTGACAAAATAAAAGAAGATTTAATAAGGAAGTATAATTTTTTATACGCCGAAAAAATTAAATCAGTTGATTTTGAGATGCAATTTGATAAGGAATATATTGATTCAAGGGGCGGTAAATTTTCAAAGTTAATCAAATTTGGGAAGATGAATGTAAAGTGTTTTCTTGCCCCTTTTATAATAAAAACTGATCCAAAGCTAATTGAGGTGGGGTATGAGTGGGGATTCGGGCATAAGAACCATTTTGGCTTCGGGATGGCTGTGGTTTCAGAGCATGACATTAAAGAGCAATGATTAATTTGACTTTTAAAATAGAATGTATTATATTTACATCGTGGATATATGATGTCCAAATTAAAAATTTGAGGCTTTATGATAGTATCTAAGACACTTGATTATGCGGTTAGGACTTTGACATATCTTGGTAAGAGGCAGAGCGGTAAAACGGTTTTAATGAAGGAGATAGCGGAAAGCCAAAAGATACCATTGAGTTATTTAGCCAAGGTTATGCGACAGCTTGTGAAGGCTGGGATAGTTTTTTCCGAATATGGGCCAAATGGTGGATATTCTTTGAAAAAGACGCCTTCGGAGATAACTTTGAGACAGGTTTATGAAGCAGTTGAAGGGACATTGAAGATGGTTGAATGTTTTGATGTTTCTGGAATAAGTTGTGTTTTTACTTCTTGCTGTGGTCAAGCGGATGTATGGCAGGAAATAGAGAAAAAATTATTAGATATTCTTGGGAGTATAACAATTCAAGATATAATCGCGCGTGAGTGCGTGTATCCTGAAAAGCTTTTATTTACAAACAAATCGGAGAACAAACATGCCAACTCTTGAAGTTAGGGACTTATATGTGAGCGTTGATGGGAAGGAAATTTTGAAAGGTCTTAATTTCACTGTTAATAAAGGTGAAGTTCATGCTTTAATGGGTCCGAATGGTTCTGGAAAGAGCACGCTTGCTTATACAATAATGGGGCACCCAAAATATAAAGTTGAATCTGGAGATATTTTATTTGAGGGCAAAAGCATACTTGAAATGAAACCTGACGAGAGGGCGAAACTTGGATTATTTCTTGCATTTCAATATCCCGTTGAAGTTCCAGGGGTTACCCTTTTTAATTTTTTGTGGAAAGCGATACAATCAAATAATCTTGATTCTACATCGCCTCGCGTATCAAAATTGCCCAGATCAATAGTTGATTACAAGAAGGAATTGATAGACAGAATAAAGAACTTAAATATGAGTGAAATTTTTATCTATAGACCTATTGGAGTTGGGTTTTCGGGTGGTGAGAAGAAAAGAATGGAAATTTTGCAAATGGCGATGTTAAAGCCAACAATTGCTTTTCTTGATGAACCTGATTCGGGACTTGACATCGATTCTTTGAAAACTGTTGCTGATGTTGTGAATTCTATTCGCAGTCAAGATCTCGGTATGGTTGTAATTACTCACTATCAGAGAATTCTAAATTACATTAAGCCAGATTTTGTACATATAATGTTGGATGGTAAAATTGTTAAATCAGGTGGACCTGATATAGTTGAGAAGCTTGAGCAGGAAGGTTATGCTTGGATTAGAGAAATAGCGGCGGAATCTGCGGATTAAAAATAAAAAACAAAAAAAAGGAAAACATCATGCAAGCAACCAAGAGAAAAATAGATATAGATTACACAAAATATGATTTCAAAGATGAAGTGAAATATGTGTATCAATCAAAGCGTGGGCTGAGCAGGGAAGTTGTTGAGGAGATCTCGTATTGGAAAAATGAACCCGAGTGGATGAGACAGTTTAGATTACATTCGCTTGAGGTTTTTCTTAAAAAGCCGATGCCGACATGGGGTGCGGATTTATCCGAGATAAACTTTGATGAGTATATCTACTACATTAAGCCAACGGATAGGCAAGGTAAATCTTGGGATGAGGTTCCTGAAAAAATAAGACAGACATTTGAACGGCTTGGTATACCTGAAGCTGAGAGAAAATTTCTCGCTGGCGTTGGAGCTCAATATGAAAGTGAGGTTGTATATCATAGTTTAAGGGAAGATTTGATGAAGAAGGGAGTGATTTTTGTAGATATGGATACCGCTGTTAGAGAGTATCCCGATTTAGTGAAAAAATATTTTGGTACAGTTATCCCACCAGAAGATAATAAGTTTGCAGCTCTTAACAGTGCGGTTTGGAGCGGTGGCAGTTTTGTTTATGTTCCGAAGGGTGTTAAGGTTGATTTTCCGCTTCAGGCATATTTCAGGATAAACGCTGAAAGCGTTGGACAATTTGAAAGGACGCTCATAATAGCCGAGGAAGGTGCAAGTGTGCATTACATAGAGGGTTGCACTGCGCCTGTATATAGGGAAGATTCACTTCACAGTGCTGTCGTTGAGATCATTGCTCTTCCTGGTTCGCATGTTAGATATACAACTGTTCAAAACTGGTCAAAGAATGTTTATAATCTTGTCACTAAAAGAGCCGTCGCTTATGAGGACGCTTTCGTTGAGTGGGTTGATGGGAATTTAGGTAGTAAGGTGACTATGAAATATCCCGCTGTTTATCTTCTCGGCAAAGGGGCGAAGGCGGAGATTTTATCGATAGCTTATGCAGGTGCTGGTCAACATCAAGATACAGGCGCCAAAGTGATTCATGTAGCACCGTATACGACAAGTAATATCGTTTCGAAATCGATAAGCAAAGATGGTGGCAGAACAAGCTATAGAGGTCTTGTCAAGGTACAGAAGGGGGCAGTTGGAGTTAAATCAACGGTTAGATGTGATGCTTTAATGCTTGATGAATTTTCAAGGTCGGATACTTATCCGTATATGGAAATAGATGAGGAGCTTGTGAGCATTGGGCATGAGGCAACAGTTGGGAAGATAAGCGAAGATCAGCTTTTCTATCTCATGAGTAGAGGGCTAAGTGAGAGTGAGGCGTTGACATTAGTTGTTCTTGGTTTTATTGAACCCTTTGCGAAGGAGCTGCCACTTGATTATGCGATCGAACTTAACAAACTTATAAAGCTTGAGATGGAAGGTGCCATCGGCTAAACAAAAATTTTACGGAGGTGGAATCAAATGCCATTTTTTATAGTTCAACATAGACACGAGTCAAACAATTGCCCAGCAAAAAATCCTGAGCTTGGGCAGATGCTTTTAAAACATTTAGCCTCAGCAAAGGATTACAAAATTGAAATTAAATCCGAAGGCGTTGTGGATGGCTCCCATAGATTGTTTCTGTTCGTTGAATCAGAAAGCCGTGAAAATGTTGAAAACTTTATGAAGCCATTTTCACAGTTTGGCGAGGTAGAAATTTTATCTGCATCGCTTTGTGAATCCGTTGTTGAAAGAGGCGGTTGTTAATTTACTCAAAATTTTTTAACTTTAACACGAAAACTAATTCTTTGGAGATAGATTTATGTCCGAAATTGTGGTGCCGAATTGTTTGTCCCCAGAAACGATAGACAAGCTTTCATCTCAAAGGAAGGAACCTTTGTGGCTTTTAGAAAAGCGGAATCAAGCTCTTGAAATTTTTGATGATTTAAACCTTCCAGAATCAAAGTATACAAAGGTAAAGGGCTTTAAACCTGAAATTTTAAATCCATCTCTTCCTGGAAATCCCGATAAAGTTCTTTTTGATGTAGAGAAACTTAGCATTTTTATTGTTCAAGCAAATTCATCGTCAAGGTATAAGATTTCGCCAAAGTATCGGGATAAAATTATCTTGATGTCGCTTCAAGAAGCTCTTGCCAATGGTTATAGTGATTTGGTGAAGGAAAAGATTTTTACAAGGTTTAGATATGATCAGAATAAATTTACCGCCTTGCATCTTGCCCTGTTGAATTCTGGTGTTTTTATCTATGTTCGTGATAATGTTGAGATAGATGAACCAATTTACATTGTGAACGAAGTTCAATCTGAAAATGCTGGGATCTTCTCGCATAATTTGATAATCGTTGGAGAGAATTCACATGTGACCATTGTTGAAGAAAATCATTGTTGCCTTGGAGATGAATATGCAGTTGTGACCAATGTGAGTGAGATATTCGGGGGCGAGGGAAGCAATGTTAACTTTATTAGTATAAATAATCTTGGATATGGAATTTACAACTACATTGAGAGAATTTTCATCCCAGCGAAAGATGCGAAAATTAATTTCATTGGAAATTGGCTTGGTGGGAAATTGACAATTTCAAAACATTCAGCGTTCCTTGAAACTTCAGGTTCTGAGTTAAGAGATGTGCAGATCGCTTTTGCTAATGGCGTTCAGCATTTTGATTTGACAAGTTATGTTCAACATTTAAGTCCATACACGAAAAGCAATGTCGTGATGCGCGGTGTTGCAAAAGATAAAGCAAAGATGGTTTTTTATGGCCTCGTCGATATTGAAAAGAATGCTCATGATTCTGATTCTTTTCTGAGTGAACATGCGATGCTTTTAAATCCCGGTGCAAAGGCGAATGCGATTCCATCGCTTCAAATTAAAAATGCAAATGTCAAAGCTGGGCACGGTGCGACGGTTGGACAAATTGATGAGGAACAGATTTTTTATCTTATGACCCGAGGTTTGAGCGAAAGTGAGGCGAGAAAAACAATTGTTGAGGGATTTTTGCTACCAGCATTCGATGAGATAAGAATTGATTTTGTTCGTGAAAGGATTCAGGAAATGATCCATCAAAAATGGAACATGTAAAAATAAATTTCAAGGAATGAATGGACGAACTCCAATTGGAAATTTTGCTTGACCATTACAATAATCCAAGAAATTTTGGGCACCTTGAGAATCCCGACATAGTCTATGAAGATGGCAATCCGTCGTGCGGTGATCAAATTAGGATTGAAATTAAACTTGAGAACGACAGGATATCGGATATTAAATTCACAGGAAAAGGTTGCACGATAAGTCAAGCTTCGGCTTCGATTCTTACTGAGGTTGTGAAAGGAAAAACGCTTGAAGAAGTTAAAAACTTTGGAAAGGAAGATATGCTTAATGCCCTTGGTATACCGATCAGCCCAATAAGATTAAAGTGTGCGCTCCTTGCGTTGAAGGTTTTGAAAGCTGGAATCTATGGAATTAACACTTGGCCAGGGGAAGAGGATTAAAAACAAATTTTAATGTCGGCGATGGCAGAGGTTGGCGAATATGTAGAAATTGCAAATGTAAGTGATATTAGAGATGGTGAGCTTAAAGTTTTTGAGGTGAATGATGAATCAATAATTTTGATAAAGCTTGGTGGTGAATTTTTTGCTTATAAGAATCAATGTTCTCATATGGAGCTTGAACTAAATGACGCTGAAATTGAAGGAGAGACTTTAACCTGTCCATGGCACGGAGCTCAGTTTAACATAAGAACTGGTGATGTTGTCAGGCTTCCAGCTTCTGGACCCCTTGAGAAGTATGAGGTGAAAATACAAGATGGCAAGATTTTTGTAAAAATTTAGGAATAGAAAACTATGCAAGGGCAAAATCAAGAAATTTTAACAGGCAAAATTGATGTTGAAAAAATAAGAAATGACTTCCCAATTTTAAATCGCCTCGTCAACGGTTATCCGATTGCTTACTTTGATAATGCAGCAACTACGCAAAGGCCAAGGCAAGTAATCGATGCGGTTAAAAATTTTTACGAAAGCATGAACGCGAATATTCACAGGGCAGTTCATACTTTAAGTTATGAGGCGACACTTGCTTACGAAGAAGCACATAAGAAAGTCGCAAGGTTTATCAATGCGAATTCATGGCGTGAGATAATTTTTACAAGGAATGCAACTGAAGCTGTTAATTTAGTTGCTTATGCGTGGGGGTTAGCAAATTTAAGAGAAGGTGATGAGGTAATAGTTACGATTATGGAACACCATTCAAATATTGTTCCATGGCAGTGGCTCAGGAAATTCAAAGGCATAGTCTTAAAATTTGTTGATATTACGGATGATGGATATCTCAAAGTTGAGGAGTTTGAAAAATTGATAACTGAGAAAACGAAACTTGTAGGGGTTGTCCACGCTTCAAATGTTTTAGGAACTATCAACCCTGTTAAGGAAATAACTCAAATTGCGAAGTCTAGAGGGTGTTATGTTTTAATTGATGGGGCTCAGTCAACACCACATATTAAAATTGATGTGCAAGACATCGGGTGTGATTTCTTTGTTGCATCGGGGCACAAAATGCTTGGACCAACTGGGATAGGTTTTCTTTACGCTCGCCGTGAAATTCTCGAAAGTATGGAGCCATTTCTTTACGGTGGTGATATGATAAGCACGGTTACAACTGAAGGTGCAACATGGAATGAGTTGCCTTGGAAGTTTGAAGCTGGAACGCCAAATGTTGCTGGTGGCATTGGACTTGGTGCAGCGGTTGATTATTTGCAAAACATTGGGATGGATAAAGTTTTTGAACATGAGAAAGAGCTGCTAAATTATGCCTTTGAAAAAATGGCTGAGATTCCTGAGATTGAAATCTATGGACCGAGGGAAAATCGGCTTGGTGTTATCTCGTTTAACATTCGCGGGATTCATCCACACGATGTCGCTGGAGTTCTTGATCAGCATGGTATAGCTGTTCGTTCTGGAAATCATTGCACACAACCTTTGCTTACACGACTTGGGGTTGAAAATACTGTTAGGGCGAGTTTTTACATTTATAACACTTTTGATGAAATTGACAGATTTGTTGAAGCGCTGAAAAAAGTAATTAAAATTTTCAAAAGATAAAATTATGGCTTTACGCTTCCCAATATATCTTGATAATCACGCGACGACACCGCTTGATCCGAGGGTTCTTGAGGCGATGCTTCCTTATTTTACCGAGAAATTTGGTAATTCTGCAAGTCGTCAGCATCAATTTGGATGGGAAGCAGAGGCAGCTGTGGAACTTGCGCGAAAGCAAATAGCAAATCTTATCAACGCAAATCCAAAAGAAATTATCTTCACAAGCGGAGCAACTGAATCAATAAACTTGGCTTTGAAAGGAATTGCGTTTGCTTATTCTGAGAAAGGGAAGCATATAATTACCACTCAAATTGAGCATAAAGCTACGCTTGACACATGCAAACGACTTGAAAAATTTGGATTTAAGGTTGATTATGTTCCCGTTGATAAACATGGGCTTGTTGATCCAGACGAGATTAAGAAAAGGATTACATCTGAAACAATCCTTGTCAGTGTGATATTTGCAAACAATGAAATTGGGACGATCGAACCAATTGAGGAGATCGGAAGGATATGTTCGGAGTTCGGCGTTTTATTTCATGTTGATGCTGCGCAGGCGTTGGGCAAAATACCAATCGATGTTCAGAAATTGAATATCGACCTTATGTCGATGTCTGCGCACAAACTTTATGGTCCGAAGGGTGTTGGGGCTTTGTTCATAAAAAAGAAGACACCGAAAATTAAAATTATACCGATCATCGACGGAGGCGGTCATGAAGGTGGTTTAAGGTCTGGCACTTTGAATGTTCCTGGAATTGTGGGCTTTGGGAAAGCGTGCGAGATAGCGGGGCTTGAGATGAGTGAAGAATCAGAAAGAATTAAGAAACTTCGTGATAAGCTTCAAGATGGAATTATGAGTTCCCTTGAGGATGTTTATTTAAATGGTCATCCCACCTTGAGGTTGCCGAACAATTTAAATTTAAGTTTCGATGGCGTTGAAAGTGAGGCAATACTTATGGGGATGAAGGAAATAGCGGTATCGACAGGTTCTGCTTGTTCTTCTGCGTCGGTCGAGAAATCACATGTTTTAAAAGCGATTGGATTAAACGATGATCTCATTGCTGGAGCGATAAGATTTGGGCTTGGTAGATTTAACACGGAGGAGGAGATTGACTACACAATAAATCGGGTTGTTGAAGTCGTAGAACATTTGCGAAAAATTTCACCAAAATATAAATTAAAGAAGGAAATGTCAAAAACTTAAAACAAACCTTACGCTGACCATATGAAAGAGATGAAAGAACTTCAAATTCTCAAGGACAATTGGGAAGAATTTTTAAAGTTTATGAAAGAACATTATCCGCTTTATCATCTTTCAAATGTTTTTGTTAGAGATATTGAGTATGCGATTAAAAATTATTTTCTAAACAAAGGGAGAAAGATAAGTTTTGCTGAGGCTGAGTATCTTGCTGGAGAATTTGCTAAATTTATGGTTGAGAAAGGGATTTTTAAGCCTGTGAAAAATGAATTTAACAAAGTTTGGGTTTTAAACTATCCAGAGTTCAAGAAACAGAGTGTTCAAAGCCAGGAGAAATAAAAACTTAATTTAGGAGAGCTAAATGAAACAGATAAATTTAGAGCAAACCGAAAAGATAAAAATTACCGATAGAGCAGCAAAGGAAATAAAGCAAATTATTGAGGATAATAATATCCCCAGTGAATATGTTTTGAGGGTAGGGGTAAAAGCAGGTGGTTGTTCTGGATTTTCATATGTTTTGCTATTTGATCAAGTGAAAGAAAACGATATAGTTTTTCTTTCAAATGAGATAAAGGTGGCGGTTGATCCGAAAAGTTTGTTTTATCTTGAAGGAACGGAGCTTGACTTTGTTGATGGCTTAATGGGGCGTGGTTTTGTTTTTCATAATCCGAACGCAACAAGAAGTTGCGGCTGTGGTCATTCGTTTTCGGTGTAAAACTAACTAGAATTGCTTATGATTACACGGAGGAAATTTTTGAGGGGAGTTGCTTTAACTTTCCTATCGCTTCCTTTTGTTAAGTTTTCAAACTTATTTTCACAAACAAAACAAAAAAAGGAGAGAGTGATGCCTTACGAAGCCAAGAACTTTGATCATCTTCTTGGGACGCCTGGTTTTAGTGACCAGCTTTTGAAGAATCATTTTACTTTGTATCAGGGTTATGTGACGAACACAAACAAGCTTGCAGATATACTTGCGCAGATGGTTAAAGAGGGCAAGACTGGAACGCCCGAATATGCTGAGCTAAAAAGAAGATTTGGATGGGAATTCAATGGAATGAGACTTCATGAATATTATTTTGGGAACATGATAAAGGGTGGAAAGGAGCTTGACAAGGGTTCAGCTTTTTATAAAAAATTGACGGAAGATTTTGGCTCTTATGAGAACTGGGAGAAGGATTTCAAGGCGTCGGGCACGATGAGGGGAATTGGTTGGGTTGTTCTTTATCTTGATCCAATTGCGAACAGGTTGTTTAACACATGGATAAACGAGCATGACCTTGGTCATCTTGCTGGTTCAATTCCACTTTTAATCATGGATGTTTTTGAACATGCTTATATGATTGATTATGGACTGAAAAAAGCTGATTATATTGAAGCGTTTTTCAAAGCAATCGATTGGTCTGTGGTTGTCAATAGGTTTAACAATGCACCAAAGGTAACATTGTAAAAAATTTGAGCGGGGGATGGTTATAAACTATCCCCCGTCTTTAAAAATGAGTAAAATTAATATCTGTGTCGTCAAGGTTGGCAAGGTTGAAGATTTTGTCATCTTGTCTCTTCAGAGTGGTCTGAAAGTTAATTTTGGGTGGGAGGTTAAATTAATTGGGGAGTTTGAAATTCCATCTCAAAGCTATAACCGCATCCGAAGGCAATTTCACTCCACGACCATACTTCATCATATAAAAAGTCAATTTAAGACTGACGATTGTTTTATAGTCCTTGGTATCACATCGGTTGATTTATATGTTGAAGGTTTGAATTTCGTCTTTGGAGAAGCAAAACCGTCTGATAAAGTTTGCATAATTTCGATTCATAGGCTAAGACCTGAGTTTTATAATGATAAACCAGACATGAAAATTTTCGAGCGAAGAATTTTGACCGAGGCAATTCATGAAATTGGACATTTGTTTAACCTTCGGCATTGCCTGAATCCAAATTGTGTCATGTTTTTCTCAAATTCAATAATTGACACGGATAGGAAAGGATTTTTATTTTGTAGTAAATGTCAAAGTAAATTGGGAATTTTAAAATGAAGTATCTACACGAAAAGCATTTTACAATTGAGGAAGCGAAGAGCCTTGTGGAACAGATAAAACCGCTTGTCGCACGGATGATTGAACTTAAACGGATTCTTGACTTGAAAGGTTATGATATTTACCAACATAGATATTTCACTGGATCACCGAATGGAGAAAAAAACTATCCACCTGAGGTAGAAGAACTTGTTGGTTTAATTGAAGAAATTGAAAACATGGGAGTGCTTGTTAAGGGAATTGAACAAGGGCTTATAGACTTTCCCCACATTCGCCAAAATGGTCAAGAGGTTTACCTTTGCTGGATGTATGGAGAAAGTTCAATTAATTATTGGCATACAATAAGCGAAGGTTTCATGGGCAGGAAACCAATTGAGGAAATTTAAACCTTAGCAAGTTTTCGTAGCGTTGTCAAGTTCATTATGTCAAGTTCATCATTATATCCCTTGGGGGTCTCAATGATTTTAGGTATGTTTTTGAACTTTGGATTCCGCATTATGAAATGAAATGCGTCTTTCCCAATTTTGCCTTTCCCAATATGAAAATGTCTATCGATGCGAGAATTTAACTCATTTTTTGAATCGTTGAGATGGAAAACTTTTATTTTATCAATCCCAATTATCTCGTCAAATTCTTTAAATACAAGCTCACATCCCTTCTCAGTTCTTATATCATAACCAGCTGAAAAAATATGACAGGTATCGATGCAAACCCCGATGCGATTTTTATCTTCAATGAGATCGATTAGCTTTTTGATTTGTTCAAATTTATAGCCTATCACTGTGCCTTGTCCAGCAGTTAATTCAATAACTGTTAAGGTTTTAAAGTTTGGAGTTTTTTCATGGATTAGATTTAACGATTCAGCAGTTTTTTCAATTCCATAATCTTCGCCTTTCCCAAGGTGAGCCCCTGGATGGAAAACAAGGCACATTGCACCTATGCTTTCGCATCTTTTTAATTCTTTGATAAATGAATCTCTTGACTTTCTGAGTATTTCTTTATCGGGGGCACATAGATTTATGAGATATGAACTGTGAACTACGACGGGATATATTTGGAATTTTTTAAGTTCAAGATTAAACCTTTCTATTTCATCTTTGTTTAATTTTCTTGCTTTCCACTGAGCGTTGCTTTTCGTAAATATCTGCATCGTTTCACATCCGATTTTCCAAGCCCTTAAAACAGATTTATCAAGACCACCACTTATTGAGACATGCGCACCAATGTTTAATCTTTCAGCCTTTCTCATCTCTTTTTGAGTATAAAGTAAAGCCCAAGAATTATCAAAAGAACTGGCCAAAATTTTTCAAAATTTTCCCAAAATTCAAAGGAATATATTATGCCGATGTCGGTAAGCAGGAACAAAGTTCCAATTCCAATTAACATTACCGCAGGCAGAAGCAGAGCATAATCCTTAGGGCGATTAACAAATGACATTAGGAAGGATAAGCCAGTTACAATTAAAACCACTGGCCAGAAGAAATGTATTTCAGGATTGAGTAGTCCAAATGAATCGATAAAGAGATAAATCCCAAAGAAGAAAAATATCGAGCCCCAGAAGACCTTTTTATTTGAGTTTAGACCAAAGCCAGAGTATCCAAGATAAGCCCCGTAGGTTACAGATATTATTGAAATGATCTTTTTTAAGTTCAGGTTTAGGGCTCCGAGTTTGTTAAGCAGGATTATTAATCCAACGATGACAAGAATAATTCCAAATATTAGCCCAGTTTTTCCGTTTCTCTGCATATTTGAAGTCATTTGTATAGTTAAACTTATGTTTTCGTCATAATAGTTTTACTCAGTAAATCTTCAAAAGTTTCGCGTCTTCGTATAAGATAATAATTTTCGCCATCAATTAGAACTTCTGCGGGTCTAAGTCTGGCGTTGTAGTTTGAGCTTGAGACGAAGCCGTAAGCCCCAGCTGTCATAACTGCGATATAATCTCCCCTTGAGACAGTTGGGATTTTTCTGTCCCGGGCGATAAAATCACTTGTCTCGCAAACTGGACCGACGATATCAGCTATCTCTGTTTTCTGCGCTTTAATCTCCACAGGGACGATTTGATGATATGCGTTGTAAAGGGCTGGTCTTATAAGTTCAGTCATTGAAATGTCTGTGATTATGAAATTTTTCGCGCCAGTTTTTTTGGTGTAGATAACTTTACCAACGATTATTCCGGCGTTTGCAATTATAAATCTTCCGGGTTCAAAGGTGAGTTCACATCCAGTTTTTTCAAGTATTGGTAAAACTTCATTAGCGAAAACTTCAGGTTTTAATTCCTTATCATCGTTTTCTTCGAATGGCAGGTTCTCGTTAACTATTACATTTTTATACTTCACCCCCAATCCACCCCCAAAGTCAATGTGTGAGATTTTGATTCCATTTTTTTCGAGCTTTTCAATGTATTGTAAGATAAATTTCGCAGTTTCAACGAACGGTTCAACATCAACGATTTGCGAGCCAATATGAGTGTGTATCCCAAGAAGTTCAATGTGTGATAAGTTTAAGGATTTTTTAAAGACATCAATTGCTTCGGTTGGGTCAATGCCAAATTTGCTTGTTTTTATTCCAGTTGAAATATAAGGATGGGTTTTAGCGTCAATATCGGGGTTTATGCGGATTAAAATTTTGGCAGTTTTATTCAAGTTTTTAGCGATTTCGTTGACCACAAGGAGTTCTTGCGGAGATTCGATGTTGATTGAGAAAATTTCGTTTTTGATTGCAAATTTTATTTCATCGTCATACTTTCCAACCCCCGCAAATGATATCTTTTCGGGTTTAAATCCAGAATTTAAAGCGATATAAATTTCTCCGGCTGAAACAGTATCAGCCCCAGCTCCAAGTTGATTTAAAATTTTAAGTATTGCTGGATTTGAATTTGCTTTGAGAGCGTATAGGATTTTTGCATTGGGTAGAGAATTTTGAAGAGATTTGAAATTTTCGATTATTTGAGCCTTGCTGTAGATGTATATCGGGGTTCCGAATTCTTCTGCAATTTTTCTAACTGGGGTTCCTTCGCAGTAAAGCTCGTTATTTTTGTAATAAAAGTGAAGCAATTTTTGCACTTTTTTCAAAAAGGTAACTTTATTTGATGAAATTTTCAATAAAAAGTAAGGGAAAATGAGCGGGGCTTGAAAATTACTTGCTTTATTTCGGTAGCGGAATTATATTTATTTGGCTCTTTAAAATTTAATTAAAATCCAAGAGAATGGCTAAGCAGAAAACGCAATTTATCTGTCAGAATTGTGGGTACATTTCGCTCAAATGGATGGGGAGATGTCCCGAATGCAATGAGTGGAATACGATGGTTGAGGAAATAGTAATGCCTGAGGATAAGCTTCAGGAGCAAATTTCACTTTTGAAACAGCCAGCTATAGCTGTTGATATCGATAAGGTTGAGCTTAAGGAGGATGAACGAATAAAGACCGGAATAAATGAGCTCGATCGTGTCCTTGGTGGCGGAATTGTTCCGGGGTCGGTGGTTTTAGTGGCTGGGGATCCGGGTGTTGGAAAATCAACATTGATGACGCAAATTGTTCCGGGTTTGAAAGGTAAAAAAATTCTTTATGTCACGGGGGAGGAATCAATAAAACAACTTAAACTTAGAACCGAAAGATTAAATTTCCCAAAGTCTTTTCAATCGAGAAACTTCCTTGTTCTTGCCGAGACAAATTTAAACTTGATTATAAATGTTATTGAGGAAACCAATCCCGACATAATTATTATTGATTCAATCCAAACGATGTATAGACCTGAGCTTGAGAGTTCCCCTGGAAGCGTCAGTCAAGTTCGTGAATGTGCTTCTCTTCTTATGCAGATTGCGAAAAATACAGGTAAATCTATTCTTTTGGTCGGGCATGTGACAAAGGATGGATTGATAGCTGGTCCGAAAGTTTTGGAACACATGGTTGATACTGTTTTGCAATTTGAAGGGGAAAGGCATCAATCGTATAGGATCTTGAGAGCGGTGAAAAATAGGTTTGGCTCAACGAATGAGATAGGAATTTTTGAGATGACAACTGAAGGCTTAAAAGAGGTTAAAAATCCATCTGAGATATTTCTTTCGGAGAGAACATTTGGCGTATCAGGTTCTTCTGTTGTTGCGTGTATTGAAGGAACGAGACCGCTTTTGGTTGAGGTCCAGGCGCTTGTCACACCAGCAACTTATGGGACACCGCAGAGGACAGCAATTGGATTTGACTATCACAGGCTTTCGGTTCTTCTTGCTGTGCTTGAAAAGAAAGTTGGTATAAGATTAAGCGGATATGATGTTTTCATAAAAATTGTCGGAGGTTTAAGGATTGATGAGCCAGCTATTGACCTTGGTGTTGTCACTTCAATTGTTTCGAGTTTAAAGGATATACCTGTGGATTCACAATCAGTTGTGGTTGGAGAAGTTGGACTTAGTGGCGAGGTTAGATCGGTCACACAAATAGAGAGGCGGGTTCAGGAGTCTGCAAAGCTTGGTTTTAAAAAAATTATCATTCCCAAAAATAACATGCGTGGTTTAAAAGTTGACGCTGAGATTGAAATTGTCGGAATTAAAAAAGTAAATCAAGCACTTGAGGAACTTTTAAACATTTAAAAATTAAACACACCGGAATAGATGAAAGAGGCACTTGGTTTAATTGGGCTGATAGCAATTGTAGCATGCTGGATACCCCAAACATATGAATCAGTTAAGCGCGGTTATACAAATGTGAATTTATACTTTCTTTTAATTTATTTCATTGGAAGTTTATCTCTTACAATTTATGCCATTGGAAATTTTGTCTTTTTTACGCTTAATCTTCTCGCTGCCATTGGGAGCTTGATAAATCTTTACTTTAAATTTTTCCCGCGCGTTAAAATAAATCCAGAAAATGTTAATGAAAATAGTCCTTGCAACGAGAAACAGACACAAGGTTGATGAGATAAGACAAATTTTGAAAATTTACCTTGATGGGGATTTATACTCCCAAATTGAAATTTTAGATTTGGATAATTTTCCGGCGGTCCCGGAGATAGAGGAAGACGGAAAGACATTTGTTGAAAACGCCTTGAAGAAAGCTAAAACAGTTTACGAATTTACGGGACTTTGTTCAATCGCGGATGATAGCGGGATTGAAGTTGATTTTCTAAATGGTGAACCTGGAATATATTCGGCAAGATATGCCGGTGAAAATGCAACGGACGAGGGAAACAATAGAAAACTTTTGAAGTTGCTTGAGGGGGTTCCAATCGAGAAAAGAACAGCGACTTTTAGATGTGCGCTTGCTTATGTCGATGGAAATATTGAAAAAGTTTTTGAAGGAGCAACAAAGGGAAAGGTTATCTTCGAACCCCGCGGTATGGGTGGCTTTGGGTATGATCCGTTGTTTGTTCCCGATGGATATGAGTTAACTTATGCGGAGATGCCGAAGGATTTGAAAAATAGAATAAGCCACAGGTCGAAGGCTCTTCAAAAGTTTGCCGAATTTTTGCGGACATATCTTGAATCTAAAAACAAATTTTAAAGGTCAAGTGAAAAGGAACAAAAGCAAAAAGCTTTACATCAAAGCTCAAGAGTTAATTCCCGGCGGTGTAAATTCCCCAGTTAGAGCTTTCAAATCCGTTAATTCACTTCCGCTTTTTATCGCCAAAGCATCTGGTTCAAAAATATGGGATGTGGATGGGAACAAGTTCATCGATTATGTGATGTCTTGGGGACCTTTGATACTTGGGCATTCAAATCCCGAAGTTATTTCCGCAGTTAAAAATGTTCTTAAGAATGGGACAAGTTATGGGGCGCCGACAGAGATTGAGGTTAAAATGGCTGAATTGATAAACAAAATGATGCCATCGGTGGAGCTTGTTCGAATGGTCAACTCTGGCACGGAGGCAACGATGAGCGCAATTAGGCTTGCAAGAGCTTATACGGGGAGGAAGAAAATTATAAAATTTGAAGGTTGTTATCATGGTCATGCAGACAGCTTTCTTGTTAAAGCGGGTTCAGGAGCTACGACGCTTGGAATTCCAAGCAGTCCAGGCGTCCCAGATGAAATTGCTTCGCTTACTTTAAACGCAAAGTATAACGATATCGAATCTGTTCAGAAGTTAATAGATGAAAATAAAGGTGAAATCGCTTGTATAATAGTTGAACCTGTTGCAGGAAACATGGGTGTGGTTTTGCCCAGAAATGATTTTTTGAAAAAACTTCGTGAAATATGTGATAGAGAAAAAATTGTTTTGATATTTGATGAGGTGATAACGGGTTTTAGGCTTGCCCCTGGTGGAGCTCAGGAGTATTTCGGTGTTGAAGCTGATCTCACAACGCTTGGAAAGATAATAGGCGGTGGTTTTCCCGTTGGAGCTTACGGTGGCAAGAAAGAAATTATGGAACTTGTAGCGCCATCTGGACCTGTATATCAAGCTGGGACGCTTTCGGGAAATCCAATTGCGATGACAGCTGGGTATACAACATTGAAAATTTTATATGAAAAAAGAAAAACTCTTTACAAGCAACTTGAGCACAAAGCGAGGACTCTCGCTGAAAATTTCAAAGATATCGCTGATAAAAATGGTGTTAAAGTTCAGGTAAATCAGATTGGCTCAATGTTAACTGTGTTTTTCAACGATTATGAGGTTTATGATTACGAGTCGGCTTTGAGGTCAGATGTGAAAAAATTTGCGATGTTTTTCAATTCGATGCTTGAGAACGGGGTTTATCTTCCACCATCGCAATTTGAAGCGATGTTTTTGTCATCAGCTCATACGGACGATGATATAGAAAAAACTATTAAGGCGTTTGAAATATCTATTCGGAATCTCAAAGCGTAAAAGATTTGACGGCAAGGGATGAAAAATTTTTAACGAGGCGAATTCCCCGATGCATGAATTGGCTCATGGGGTTGTTAATTTGTATTTTTGCTTTTAATGTTTCTTTTTCTGGGATGAACGATTCTTCAAAGGTTAATCCATATCGTCTTGGTCTTGTTTTGGGAACAGCGGTGGGGGTTTTTACAGCTGCACATCTTCAGCAATATAGTTCATGGTGGAAGGGTGAATTGACGAAATTTCATTTTAGAGATGATTTCAACCAAGTTTTGAGCGCAGATAAATTTGGGCATGCTTATTTTTCTTTTTTGATATCTGATCTGCTGGGTAGATCTCTGCAGTGGGCTGGGGTTAAGAAGAGCTCGGCTTTTATATGGAGTGGGGTTGGAAGCTTGCTTTTTCAAACTTATGTTGAAGTGGAAGATGGTTTCAGACCGTCGTTGGGGTTTAGCATAAGTGATGAAGTTTCAAATATAATTGGGGCTTTCCTTCCCTATGTAAGGGAAAGATATAATTTTTTAAAGATCGTTAATTTTAAAATAAGCATGTTTCCATCTGAAAAATTTAAATCTGGTGCGCATAGATTTATAGTTGATGACTATGAAAGTTTATATTTTTGGCTTAGCTTCGATGTTTCTAAAATTTTAAATATGAAGTTTTTAAAATTCTGGCTGTTTGATTTTTTTGATCTTGCCGTTGGCTACAGCGTGAAAAGTATCAATTGGAATGGTGGCGGGGAGAGGGAGATATTTTTGTCGATCGATTATGATTTGACGAAAATTCCAGTGAATGTTTGGATTCTAAAGCAAATCTTTAATGTGTTAAATTATTATCATCTTCCAGCGCCTGCTTTCAGGTTCACCCCAAGTTTAAAATTTTATCTGATTAAATTTTAACCTTTGGGATTTGAATGAAGAACGCTGTTCCTTTCTCGGGTTCAGCCCAGATTTTTCCGCCATGTGCTTCGACTATTATTCTGCTTATCGTAAGCCCAAGGTCGTTGTAGCGTGGCAGCTTTTGAAGCACTGCTTGTTTATACCTGTCAAATAAATAAATTCAATGTCAATTGTTTGAGTTTTATCAACTATTTTTATCAAACAGTTCGAACTATCCTGTGTTAATAAAATTTCGACATCTTTGCCGCCGGCGTTTGAAATGGCGTCGAGTATAAGCTCAATTACACGGGTTATTTTCTTTTTATCAGCATATATTTGAAACGATGGTTCATCAGCAAATGCTTGGAAAGTCAAATTGAGGTTGGATTTAAATTTTTCCAAAACATCGGTTATGATTTTATCAAGTTCGGTTTGTTCCCTTGAG
>NZ_CZVS01000007.1:0-234 GCF_001535985.1 Candidatus Kryptonium thompsonii
GAAAACAATCCAGATTACCTTGATATATTTGGTTCCTCAATTAAAATTAGAGCGCAAAATTTTTATAAAACATCAGTAAATGAAATAGGATTAGAATTAAAAAAATTAGATTTAGATCAATGGTTGAGTTTTAGTAAGACGATCTTTGAAGGGATTGAAAAAGGGAAGAGAACGTATTATTATCTTACATTTTACTTTCAAAATGAATTACGAGTGAATAAATTTTTTGTTTTT